>NZ_AUKG01000006.1 GCF_000424625.1 Conexibacter woesei Iso977N | reverse complement strand
TGATGGAGGTGCCGGCGATGGGTCGGCCGTCTGGTCCGGTGACGTTGATGGTGACGTTGTGGGCTGGGAGGGTGATGTCTTGGTCGCGGTCTCCGGTGATGGCGAGCGTCTGAGTGGAGTTGTTGGTGTAGAAGCTGTTGGGGACGCTGTAGCCGTTGCCGGTGTTGCTGGAGAGCGCCACGGAGTAGTTGCCGGCGGTGACGGCCAAGGCGTAGGAGCCGTCGCTGGCTGACTGGGTGGTTGCGCTTGTCGATGAGCTCTTGAGGGTGACGCTGACGCTTGGGAGAGGGTGACCGTCTGCGTCTCGCACCACCCCCGCAAACCGAAAGACGCCCTCCTTCGTCATCCCGATGCTGAACGTCCGATCGCCGCTGACGTGGACGGTCGGACCCGTTGTCGTGTGGAAGCCCGAAAGCGGCGGTGGTTGGAACGTGAAGTCGTAGTCGCCGTTGGGAACGGTCACCGCGTAGTTGCCGGCCACGTCTGTCGTCGCCCCCGCGACGATCGCCGTCGTGGTGTGGTCGCGGACCGTCACGGCGACGCCGCCGACAGGGCCGGTTCCCGGAAGTGCGCTAACGACTCCGGTCACCTGTGCGGCAACCGCCGTCGATGCCGTCGTCAGCAGCAGCAGGCCGATCATCAGGATCAGCAGGCGGGCGGAACGCATCAATGGCACCTCGGCGCGAGGGCCGTGTTCGCTTGCAGGAGCTGGACAGACGTGGTGATGAACGCGGCGGCCTTCGTGCCGGTCGCGGCGGCCGCGAAGTCGCGCAGGGCCGCGTTGCGCTCGCCGACCGTGCAGGAGGTGCGCGCAGCGTCGAGCGCGTTGAGCAACCGGCCTGTCACGACGAAGGAGAGCTCGTGGCGGGCCGCCAGGACGATGACGACACGTGCGACAGCGTCATAGGCGAGTGCCTTGGCGATCCGCTGTCGGCTCTTCGTCCTCGGCTTCCGCGCGGTGGCGGCGGTGACCGTCGGCTGCTTGGCGTTGAGGTCCGACTGGACGAGCGCCGCGGTGACATCGGTGCTGCCGAGCCCGGCGGGTTGAAGGTCCTGCCGTACCTGCCCGGGGATGGCCGTTCCCTTGCTCAGCGACCTCTGGCTCTCGGCCTGAGGTCCTGACGAGAGGCTCGTGCTCACTCCGGCGGCCGACGTCGCCTTCCCGAACGTGGTGTAGGCCGCGGCACGCGCATCCTGGGACGTCGACACGCTGCCCTCGTAAACGCGGACCAGAGCGGCCTGAGCCACTCCGGCCTGGGTGTCACCGGCGGCACGGGCCTGACGCAGTCGCGTCCGCGCAACAGCCAGGGCGACGGCGTCGGCGCCGGCCTCGCTTGCGCTCTGCGCGGCCTTCACCGCGGCCGTGACGATCTTCCTGCACGACGCCTTCTTGCATATCCTCAGGCTGCGCTCGATGCTCGCGCCGAGATCGCGAGGCTGCGCGAAGTAGGGGCTGAGGTCGGCAGATGCACCAACCGCCGCAGTGCGGGCCCTCGGTGCCTTGTCGGCGTCCATGAGGGCAGCCGCTCCCGTGGTGAGCGAGGACGAGCACGTGGCCTTCGCCAGCGCGCGGATCGCCGTGCCGGCGGCCGCGCCGGCCTTCTTCGATGCCGCGGTGGCGACCGAGCTCAACGCCGACGGTTGTCCCGGGGCCGAGCACGTCGCCAACGCCGCACCCACCGCCGCACGAACCGAGGCGGCGCGCTCGCTGCTCGCCGGCAGCGGGACCGCGTCCTCTGCTGAGCAGGCTCCGGCGGTCAGCGGACACTGGTCCGCCGCGTCGTCGATGCCGTCGGAGTCGCTGTCGCGCTCGTCGGGCGGTGCGGCGAGACGGTCGACGAGGAACGGTCCGAACGGTCCCGTCGTGGCGCAGTTGCCGACGAGATCGCACTCGGTGTGCGACGACGTCATCGCAGCGAGGTCGGTCGCGCCGCCGGCCACGGTGGTGCGCAGGACGAACTGGCCGCTCGCGTCGGCCAGCCCCGAGCCGCCATCCGTTGCCGTGCACGACGCGACGACGTTGGCCTCGAGCCGCGACAGCAATGCCGGTATCCCGTCGCATGAGACCAAAGGGCTCTTGCGGTCCACCTGCACGGGGCCAACGGGTCCGGCCGTCGTGCAATTGCCGGCCAGGTCACACACGGTTCGGGCGGAGGTCGTCGCTTCGGTCGTCTCGGTGCCCGGCGGTACCGAGGTCGAAAGCGTGAAGCTCGCCGAGCCGCCGTCGGCCAGACCCGAGCCCGAGTCGCTCGCCGTGCAGGCGACCGCGACGTCCGTCGCGTGCCACGCGCGGTCGGGCGCTGCGCAGCTGACCGTCGGAGGCTGCGTGTCCGTGACCGGTGCGCCGAGCGCGAGGACCCCGACATGCGCTGTGCTGGACGACGTCGGGATGTCCTGGTAGGCGAGGACTAGCCCGTCGCTGCTGAGCAGCGGCGCCTGACCACGCACGTCGAGCAGCCGGGCCCGTCCGTCAGGCACGGCGTCCCACAGAACGATGTGCCCTGGGAACGTCGCGTTCGCCCAATAGGCGGCACGCCGCCCGTCGCCGCTGATGGTCGGGCTCAGCAGCTGGCCCGTGGCCGAGAGCACTGCGCCGGAGGCGTCGACGTCGGCGCGGACTGTCGTGCCGGCGACACGATCGCGGAGGTAAGCGTGATCCGTTCGCTGGTCGTCGGTGAGGTCGGGGGCGGCGAGGTTTGGTGCTCCGCAGCTGAAGGCGACAAAACGGCCATTGGTGTTGAGCGCTGACTGAGCACACTGCGTCGGCGGTGCCGACGGACCCTGCAGCCCTGTGCTGTCGACGCTGGTCAGAGCGGTCGCACCCCCAAGCGGGCGGGCGAAGACGTCGGCGTCGCCGTTGTCGTCGCCGGCGACGAGGTCGCTCGCGTCGGAGCTGAAGCTGGTCACGGAGCCGTCGGCGCTGACCGCCGCGCTCGTGCTGTCCCCGGAGCCCGGAGTCCCTTGGGTGTCGCTGCTGACGAGCGTCGTCGTTCCCGTCTGCCGATCCCGCAGGAAGACGTCTCGCGCGCCGTTGGCGTCTCCGGCGACGAGGTTGGAAGCGGTCGACGAGAACACCACGAAGCGGCCGTCCGCGCTGATCGCGCCGGCGGTGGCCGATCCGGCGGAGCTTGCGGGGACGCCGGCGGTCGAGACGTCGGCCCGTTCCGCGCCGCCCCCGACTCGGTCGAAGACGAACAGCCCATTCCTGCTGAGCAGGAGGAATCGACCGCTCGAGCTCATCGCCACGGGGAGGTAACCAGGTGCGGGCAGCGTCGTGGTCCCGGCCAGGCGGTCGCGGAAGTACGCCTGCGTGCCCGACGGTGAGCCGGCGACGAGGTTGGTCGCGGCCGAGCTGAACAGCACGTAACGGCCGTCGTCGCTGATCCCGACCGGCGCCGAAGCAGCGTCGGCGAGCACGCCGGCGCTGCTGACGTCCGCGTATTCGGCATGTGCTGACGTGGCGCCGAGCAGGCCGGCCATGGCCACGATCACGAACGTTGCGATCCGTTTCCTCATCCTTGATCGGCCGTGCCTCAGCCACGGCCGCTCCGCTCCCGGGTCACCGAAGAGCGGCGAGCCTACCAAGCAATTGTGCAGTGAACAGGAAAAATCCAGTGCTTCGGACCAGGTATGGCGATAGGATCGCCGCCGTGCCGGGCTTCATGCAGCGATTCACAACGATGCGCGTAGCAACAGGGTGCGTGTTCCTTACGTGCTTCCTGTTGGGTTCACTCGTCGCGGCGGCTGGCGCGGACGCCCCCTCGCCGGTCAACGACGACTACCTGAAGTCCCTCCGGCTCGAGGACCCACAGCACCGGACGCCCCGTCAACCGACGCTCAACGTCCAGGACGCGACCGCTGCGACGGTGCAGACCGACCTCCTCGCGCCGACGGGCGCCGGTGGCGGTCCGGAGCAGACCAGCTGCGCCGGGGTCAGCTACGGCCGGACGCTCTGGTACGACATCACGCCGGATCAGCATGGTGCGGTCCGGCTGCAGTCAGCCGGTCGTGACGGTGTGATCGCCCTCTACAAGTACGACCCGCGCACGCTTCGGCTGGGGAAGCGGATCGCGTGCGTCAACCAGAGCGGCGTGCAGGACCAGATGGACGCCTGGCTCGACAAGGGTGAGGCGTACACCGTCCAACTCGGCGGCGTCGATGCCGGCGCTGGACCGGCCGGCGGCGAGGTGCAGTTCACCGAGCAGTTCCTCGAGGACCGCGACCGGGACAAGGTGCTCGACGCGGTCGACAAGTGCGTTGGGACCAAGGGCGTCGCACGCCTTAACGGATGCCTGCCCGATGTGAACGTCGCGCCGACGTTCAGCTGGCGACGCGTCGCGGGCGGCTTGAAGGTGACCGATCTGTCGATCGTCGACACAGACCACGGTGGGGGCACGGCGACGGCCGGGTGCTGCGGCCATCACGCCTCGCGCCGGCTGCGAACCGCCAAGACGTCGTTCACCAAGAACTTCGCCGGCGCACCCGTTCCGCTCGGGTCGATCCTCACCGTGACCGTGAGGCGGGCCGGCGCGATCGGCGTGCAGTTCCGGTGGCGGATCACGTCGAAGGGCGCAGGCGTCCGGCAGACCAAGTGCCTCGTTCCGTCGACCGGCAGGCCGCCCAAGGCCGGGCGCGGCTGCCAGTGAGCCTCAGCCGAGGGCGTAGCCGGCGGCGCTGAAGGCACGGGTCGCGTCCGCTATTGAGTCAGCGGCCGTCGCGCTGCCCTTGGCGGCTCGGTCGTAGGCCGACCGGTCGTGGCGCGCGGCTGCCGAGGCCATGGCCCTGAAGTCATCGCACAACGTGTCGACCGAGGCGGCAAGCGTCCGCTGAAGCGCGCGCTCTTGCGGACCGGCCGGGAGGTCACGGACCGCAGCGGCATGTTTCTGGCAGGTGCGGCCGAGGCTGTGGAGCGCGGTCGCCTGCGCGGCCGGTGTCGAGGCTGCCTCCACCGTGTCGAACCCATCGCGGCGCACGGATCCGATCGAGGCCAGCGCGTGACCGACGGCGCTGGCGTAACCGGCATTCGGAGCCAGCGTCCGTAGCCTGCTTCGCAACACGATGGTGCGCGCCACCGCGGCGCAGCTCGCCTCGTCCGCGTCGGCGATGCCATGCCCCGGCCGATGGCAGACGACGTAGGCCGCTGCGGTGCGAGTCGGGATGACTACGAGGGAGAGCGTCGTGCCGTCCCTCTGCATGATGCGGGGGTAGCGCAGTCCGTCGGCCGAACCGATGCGCACACGGTCGAAGCTGCCCGTGCTGCGGAGCGTATGCCGGAACCTCGCAGGAAGCAGCTTCGGGTCGTCGACCTGCGCGGTGCCGGCTACGAGCTGGAGGCCGCTCGCGGGCACCTGCAGCATCAGCCGTTGATCGAGGCGGAGCCCGGGGACCGCACCTCCGGATGAAGGAGACCATGGATCCCGGTAGGTCAGGCTGAGCGCGCGGGATGCCAGTCGATGCGGAGGTGCGGCCTTGGATGACCTGTGGCTGTGGTGGCCGACCGACGCGCCGACCGCTGCGGCGACGATGCAGCTTCCAACCACCGCGGCCAGACCGGCCCGGTTCCAGGTCACGACGTGCCCTCGAGCGGGCCCTCGCCCGACGGCGGCGGCGCGCTTCCGCCTGTCGAGCCGGTCGCAGTGCCGGTGGAGGTGGTGGGTGTCGGCCTCGTGTTGCCGGCGGCCGACGATCCAGTCGACGTGCTCGGCCTTGGCCTCGGCCTCGCCTTGTCCCTTTTCAGATCTGGGACCGATCCCGAGAACTCGGGCACCTCAATCGCCACCGAAGGAGCGCCCAAGATGGGCAGGGAGCCTGTCAGCGGCCGGTCGGGCGAATCGCCGGGCACGAGCGCGGCGACGCCGAGCCCCGCGCCGAAGCACAACGTGATCGCGATGACCACCAAGCCGGGGAGCCGTCGCCGGCGCGACGATGTCCGCTGGTGCTGCCGCTGCTCCTCTTGCCTGCGTCGGAAGCTTCGGACGGCCGCCGTCAGCTGGTGCCCGAACTCCGCGAACTCCTCGGGGCCGTCGTCGTGGAGGCGCTTCGCCTGCCTTCCCGCCAGTTCGGCGATCTCCGGAGGGAGCTCGTCCTGAAGCGGCATCGACGCTCCATCGACCAAGACCGGGATGACGTGCTTCCCGCGCCGCAGCGCGGCGGCGATCTCCGCGTGGACGTAGTCGCGCGGATCGTCGAGGCGTCTGCTGCCATCGGGGCCGGTGATGGTGAGCCAGCCAGGGCCGATCACCGCCAGCACGACGTCGCTGCTCTCGATCTCCTCCTCGATCGTGGGCTGCACGACGGCTCCGATCGGGATCGAGCCGCGATCCACGAAGATGCGACTGCCACGCATGCTGCTGGCGAGTCCGGCGGCGAGACCAGACACGAGATGGCGAGTGTCGTCGCGCCGATAGCAGATGAACACGCGCGGCGGGCGCTCTCTGCCCCTCAGTCGCGGCACGCGTGATTGCGAGACGGCGCTCATCGCCGAGCTGTCCGGCATCCGTGGCCACCGCTATCGATCGTCCTGATCACTCCGAGCTCCTCGGCGCGCATTCAACAGGAAAACCGGCCGGCGTGCGATGGCTGTGTTCGAGATCGCGAAGGCGCGGCTTCACCACGCGTCGGCATCGCGGCTGTGCCGATCGAGCGCCCGCTTCGTGTCTTGCACGGACGGCATGGCGCTGAAAGCACGCGTCAGGACGGTGCCGGCGAAGAGCAGCCCGAAGACCGGCTCGATGTCCACGACCAGCCGGAACCAGCCCGTCGCGACCGCCGAAGTGCCCACCGTCGTGATGGTCCGGAGCGACGCGTCGAGGGCGTCGATCGAGTCGTGGATCCCGGTGCCGGTGAACGATCCGCGAGCAGCGGAGTACAAGATCGCGAAGCAGAGAATCGCCTCGCCGAGCAGCAGGACGCTGTGGACGATCGTCCGCTGAGCCGACAGCACCATGTACTCCTTGACGTAGCCCGCTCTCAGCTGGCGGTACTCGTCGAAGAGCACAGCATTGGCGAATACCTGGACGATCTCGACGAGCCGGTACGTCGCCAGAAGTACCGCGACAGCGGGCAGCCGATGGGCGACCGCCAGAACCACCAGCTCGATCACGATCCACACCAAGATGTAGACGTCAAGCGCGCGCCCCGCCCGGTACCGCCAGACGGTCTCGATACGGAAGTCGGCCCTGCAGGCCTCGTCGGGGCGACGCCTCCAGACGAGCTCTCTCACCCAGTGGCCGAGCGACAGCCGTTCCGCGTGCGCGAGCAAGCGCTCCAGGACGTGCATCAGCGGCGTCTGGCCGGAGAGCGCGCGCTCGAGCAGGTCTTCGCTGGGGAGATCGGTCACGGTGAACGACCTTCGGGGCGGCGCTCAGAGCTCCTTCGCGTTCGGTGGGGTCGGAGCGGGCCGGTGAGGTGCGCTCTCGTTGACCGAGAGCGGATTGCGGCAATCGCGAGGCGGTAGGGTGGTCGTACCAATGGACCTGCACTGGTGGACCGCCCGCGACCTCGTCGCGGCGGTCGCGCGACGTGAGCTGTCGGCGCGCGAGGTGGTCGCCGCGCACCTGGAGCGGATCGATGCGGTCAACGACCGAGTCAATGCCATTGTCTCGCTGCGGCCGGAGGCGGCGCTGCGCGAGGCTGAGGAGGCCGACGCGCGGGCCGCGGCGCCCGGTGCGGTGCTCGGCCCGCTGCACGGGCTGCCGATCGCGATCAAGGACCTCGAGGACACGGCCGGGATCCGGACGACGTACGGCTCGAAGGCGTTCGCCGAGCACGTCCCGAAGCGCGACTCGCCGCTGGTCGCGCGGCTGCGCGCGGCGGGTGCGATCGTGGTGGGGAAGACCAACACGCCCGAGCTGGGCGCGGGCTCGCACACGTTCAACGAGGTCTTCGGGACGACGCGCAACCCCTACGACCTGACCCGCAGCGCGGGCGGTTCGAGCGGCGGCGCGGGCGCGGCGCTGGCCACCGGCATGCTGCCGATCGCCGACGGCTCCGACCACGGCGGCTCGATCCGCAACCCCGCGTCGTTCAACAACGTCGTCGGTCTGCGCCCGACGCCGGGCCTGGTCCCGGACCCGGGGCCGGGCGGCGACGTCTGGGACGTCGCGGCGGTCGTCGGCCCGCTGGCGCGGACGGTCGGCGACCTCGGGCTGATGCTGACCGCGATCGCCGGCCCGGACCCGCGCGACCCGCTGTCGCACGACCACGACGCGCCCGGCGCGTTCGCCGAACTGGCGCCCGCCGAGCTGCACGGGCTGCGCGTCGCGTGGTGCCCGGACGTCGGCGGGCTGCCGATCGACCCTGCGGTCCGGGCGGTCGTCGACGAGGCGCGCGACCGCTTCGCCGCCGAGGGCGCGCACGTCGAGGAGGTCGCGCTCGACGACGTCGGCGCCGCCGCCGACGACGCGTTCGAGACGCTGCGCGCGATCGGCTTCGCGCGCCTGGTCTTCGAGGAGCTGCCGGACGCCGCCCGCGCCCAGCTCAAGGACACCATCATCTGGAACGCCGAGCTGGGCCGGGCGCTCGACGGCCCGGCGATCGCGCGGGCGCAGGCCGCGCGCGGCGCGGTCTTCCGGCGGGTCGCGAAGTTGATGGAGGACTACGACGTGCTCGTCGCGCCCGCCGCGCAGGTCGTCCCGTTCGACGCGGAGCTGCCGTACCCGACTCATGTTGATGGGGTCGAGATGCCGCACTACCTCGGGTGGATGCGCGCGTGCTCGCGGCTGACGGTCAGCGCCCATCCGATCGCGGCGGTCCCGGGCGGGTTCACGCCCGAGGGGCTACCTGTAGGCCTTCAGCTGCTCGGCCGCTTCCGCGGCGACCGGCGCCTGCTGCAGATCGCCGCGGCGTGGGAGGCGGCGACGGGCTTCGGCGCGCGCCGCCCGCAGCTCTAGTCCACCAACAACCGCTTCTGGACCTTGCCCATCGCGTTGCGCGGCAGGTCGTCGACATACCGCACTTCGCGCGGGCGCTTGTAGGGCGCCAGCTGCTGGGCGACGTGGGCGATCAGCGCGTCCGGGTCGCGCTCGGCCCCCGCGGCCGGGACGATCCAGGCGACGATCCGCTCGCCGAGGTCGTCGTCGGGCAGCCCGAGGACCGCGGCCTGGTCGACGGCCGGGTGCTCCAGCAGCGCGCCCTCGATCTCGCCCGCGCCGATGCGGAAGCCGCCGCTCTTGATGAGGTCGGTCGAGCGGCGGCCGACGAGGCGCAGCGAGCGCGCGGCGTCGAAGGTCCCGAGGTCGCCGGTCTCGAACCAGCCGTCGCGCAGCGCGCTGGCGCTGGCCTCAGGCAGGTTGAGGTACTCGCTCAGCAGCGAGGGGCCGCGGACCCAGACCGCGCCGACCGTCGCGTCGTCGGCCGGGACCGGCGCGCCGTCGTCGTCGCGCAGCTCGATCTCGACGCCCGGGACCGCGAAGCCGACGCGCCCCGGCTGCGGCGCGCCCGGCAGGGTGGAGGCGATCATCAGCGTCTCGCTCATCCCGTAGCGCTCGACGACGGCCTGGCCGGTGAGCTCGGTGAGGCGGTCGTGCAGCTCGGCGGCCAGCGCCGCGGAGCCGGAGACGAGCAGCCGCGCGCCGCCGAGCGCTTGGGCGACCGCCGTGTCCTCGGCGGCGACCGCGGCGAGGCGGTGGTACATCGTCGGGACCGCGAACAGCATCGTGCCGCCGGACGCCAGCGCCGCCGCGACCGCCTGCGCGTCGAAGCGCCCGAGATGCGTGACGGACCCGCCGCGCCGCAGCGGCCCGAGCACGCCGAGGACGAGGCCATGCACATGGAACAGCGGCAGCGCCTGGACGACCTCGTCGTCGCCGGTCCAGCCCCACAGCTCCGCGAGCGCGTCGAGGTTGGCGGCCAGCGCACCGCGCGACAGCACGACGCCCTTCGGCGGCCCGGTCGTCCCGGAGGTGTAGATGACGAGCGCGGCCGCGCTGTCCGGAACCTCGGCGGCGGGCGGGGTCGCGGCGGCCGGCGCCGGCTCCAGCGCCAGCGGGTCCAGGCGCGGGAGGTCGAGCGCGATCTCCGCGTCGCCCGGCGCGAGCAGCACGTCCGGCCGGGCGTCGCCGACGATGTGCCCCAACTCGCCCTCGCCGGCCCTCGGGCTGATCGGCAGCACCGCGCGTCCCGCGGCCAGCGCACCGACCACACCAACAACGGTCGCCAGCGTCGGCTCCGCCCAGACCGCGACCGGCGCACCGGAGCCGTCGCCCAGCGCCGTCGCCACCGCGTCGGCCCGCGCGCGCAGCTCCGCGTAGCTCAGCTCCCCATCCGGGAAGCGGACCGCGCGGCGGCCGGAGGGATCGTGCAGCGGCGGCAGGAGCATGGGACGCACCTTACGGCCCGCCCGCGTCGTAGGGTTCCGGGCATGAGCGAGGAGCAGCAGGAGCAGCAGGAGCGCGTCCGGGTCCAGGTCGGCGACGACGGCGTGGCGGTCGTCACGCTAATGCGCGGGGCCAAGCACAACGCGCTGGACCTCGCGATGTTCGAGCAGATCGTCGGCGCGGCCGGGCAGCTGCGCGACGCGCCGGGCGTCCGGGCGGTCGTCCTGCACGGCGAGGGCAAGTCGTTCTGCTCGGGCCTGGACGTCGTCTCGATGATGCAGTCCGGGCGCCTGACCGCCGACCAGCTTGTCGCGCGTGAGGGCGAGGACGGGCTGGCGAACCTGCCGCAGCGCGCGGCCTTCGACTGGATCCAGGTCAAGGCGCCGGTGATCGTCGCGATCCACGGAAACTGCTTCGGCGGCGGGCTGCAGATCGCGCTCGGCGGCGACATCCGGATCGCGGCGCCCGACGCCAGGCTGTCGATCATGGAGACGCGCTGGGGCCTGGTCCCGGACATGGGGATCACGCAGACGCTGCCGCGGCTGATGCCGATCGACCGCGCCAAGGAGCTGACGTTCACGGGCCGCGTGGTGAGCGGCGCCGAGGCGGCCGAGCTCGGGTTGGTGACCCGCACCGCCGACGACCCGCTGGCCGCCGCGCTGGAGCTGGCGACCGAGATCGCCGGCAAGTCGCCGGACGCGACGCGCCGCGCGAAGCGCCTCTACGAGGAGACGTGGGTGTCGGACGACCGCGCCGCGGCGTTGTTGATGGAGTCGGAGCTGCAGGCGCAGCTGATCGGCGGCCAGAACCAGATCGCCGCCGTCACGGCCGGGATGTCCGGCGAGCCGCCGGTCTTCGTGGATCCGTCCTAGCCGGCGCCGTGACGGCGCCCGCGCCCCGCACCTACGACGTCCCGGTCGGCGACACGACGATCCACGCCGAGGTGACGGGCGCCGGCCGGCCGGTGCTGCTGTTGCACGGCTGGCCGCAGACGCACACGACGTGGCGCCACGTCGCGCCGGTGCTCGCGGCGGACTTCACGGTCGTCGCGACCGACCTGACGGGGTACGGCGCCAGCGGCAAGCCGCCGTCGACCCCGGACCACGCGCGCCACAGCAAGCGCGCGTTCGCGCAGGATCAAGTCAAGGTGATGGCGTCGCTCGGCTTCGAGCGCTTCGCCGTCGTCGGCCACGACCGCGGCGCGCGCACCGCCTACCGCATGGCGCTCGACCACCCCGGCGCCGTCACGAAGCTCGCCGTCCTCGACATCCTGCCGACGCTCGAGGCGCTCCGCCGCATCGACGCCGACGTCGCCCGCGCCGCGTGGTGGTGGTTCTTCCTCTCCGCGCCGCACCCCATCCCGGAAGGCATGCTCGACGGCGACCCCGACACGGTCCACGCGTGGTGCGAGGACTACCGCGCGATGTTCACGATCGACCGCGAGCACGACGAGGCCGATGCCGCGGCGGGCCGGCGGATCGCCGCGCCGCTGCTCGTCCTGTGGGGCACGCGGACGATGGTCGGCCGCGGCGAGGACCCGCTGGCCGTCTGGCGCCGCTGGGCCCATGACGTCCAGGGCCACGCTCTCGACTGCGGGCACGACCTCCCCGGAGAGGCCCCGGAGCAGACGCTCCAGGCACTGCAGGCGTTCCTGTCAGCCTAGATCCTGTTACTCACGCCACCACCCTTGTTGATGTTCAACGCGGGTATAGCTGTTATTTTCGACCAACTTACTTGGAAATGATGTCCAACCGCCTTCCTGAGGTCCATGAACTCCACCCGTCTGCCGCTGCTCGCTCTCGTTGCCGCCCTGCTCGCCACGCCCGTCCTCACGGGTTGCGGGAGCACCAGCACGAGGGCCTCCGGCTCCACATCGGCCACCGGCGCCGCCCAGCCGTCGTCCGGTGGCAAGGTCACCTTCGCCACCGACAAGGAGGTCGACTGCTTCGACCCGCAGGTCTCCCAGGCCGACGTCACCGGCGTGATCCTGCGCAACGTGTACGACTCGCTCGTCGTCCAGCGCAAGGACGGCAGCTACGGCCCGTGGCTGGCCACGAAGTGGACGATCTCGCCTGACGGCAAGGCCTACACCTTCACGCTGCGCAGGGGCGTCAGGTACACCGACGGCGGGACGTTCGACGCCGCGTCGGTCAAGCAGAACCTCGACCGGATCGCCGACCCCAAGACCAAGTCGAAGTTCGCGATCGCGCTGCTCGGCCCCTACGCGGGCAGCAAGGTGGTCGACGCCGACACCGTCGAGGTCGACTTCAAGCAGCGCTTCGGCTCGTTCCTGCACTCGGCGAGCACGACCTACCTCGGCTTCCACTCGCCGGCCTCGATCAGGGCCCACGGGTCGAGCCTCTGCGCCGCCGACAGCCAGGTCGGCACCGGCCCGTTCACGCTCGCGTCCTACACGCGCGGCCAGGGCCTGACGCTCCAGCGCAACCCGGACTACGCCTGGGCCGCGTCCAACGCCGCCCACCAGGGCGCGGCGAACCTCGACCGCATCGACGTCAAGTTCGTCGCCGACCCGACCGTCCGCGTCGGCGGCGTCAAGAGCGGCCAGACCGACCTCGCGGACTTCGTCCCGCCGGACCAGGTCGAGCAGCTCACCGGCGCGTCGGGCATCAAGATCCAGAGCACGGCGACGCCGGGCCTCGGCTACACCTACTTCTTGAACACCGAGGACCCGCTCTTCTCCCAGAAGGACCTGCGCCTCGCCGTCCAGAGGTCGTTCGACCTCGACGCCGCGGTCAAGACGGTGTACTTCGGCCGCTACGACCGCGCGTGGAGCGTCCTGACGCCGCCGACGCTCGGCTACGACCCGACGCTGAAGGGCACCTGGGGCTACGACCCCAAGGCCGCCGCGGCGCTGCTCGACCAGGCGGGCTGGACCGGCCGCGACGGCGACGGCTACCGGACCAAGGACGGCAGGCGCCTGTCGACCAAGTTGTTGTACGTGCCCGAGTACACGTCCGAGGATCGCGCGTCGCTGGACCAGGCGCTGCAGGCCGACCTCAAGAAGGCGGGCATCGAGCTCAAGTTGGTGCCCATGGACTCCGCGGCCTACGAGCCGGTGCGCAACGCGGGCAAGTACGGGTTGATCGGCTTCGCCTGGGGCGGGGGCGACCCGGACCTCCTGCGCACGCTGTTCGACTCCAGCCAGCTGTTCGACGACGGCGGCGACAACGCGTCGCGCCTGCATGACCACGAGGTCGACACGTGGCTGCGCGACGCGGCCGGCTCGACCGACAACGAGGTCCGCAAGGCCGACTACGCCAAGGTCCAGCACCGGCTGATCGAGGACGGCGACGCGCTGCCGACCGGCGTCCCGCAGCGCCAGATCGCGGTCCGCGACCGCGTCCAGGGGCTGACGTTCGACGCCAACGGCTGGCCGTTGTTCTACGACCTGTCCGTCACGGGGTCGTGAGCGGGCGGGCCGAGACCGCGCGGTACGTCGCGCTCCGCATCGTCGCCGGGATCGGCGTGATGTGGGGCGCGGCGACGCTCGCCTTCCTGCTCCTGCATGTCGTCCAGGGGGACCCGGTCGCGGCGGTGACCGGGTCCGGGACGACCCTGCAGCCGGCCGTGCGCGCGCAGATCGTGCACGACTACGGGTTCGACAGGCCGTTGTTGGTGCAGTACTTCGACTGGCTCGGGCAGGTGCTCCAGGGCAACCTCGGGCGCTCCTACCAGCTCGACGAGCCGGTCGGCCAGGCGCTGCGCGGGCAGATCGGGCCGACCGTCGCGCTCGACGCGGGCGCGGTGCTGCTGGCGGTGGTCGCGTCGCTGCTGCTCGCGGTCCTCACCGCGGGGCGGGGCCGGACCGTGCGCAGCGCGGCCTCCGGCTTCGAGCTGCTCGCCGCCTCGACGCCCGCGTTCTGGCTCGGCCTGCTCGCGCTGAGCTACCTGTCGTTCAGGTGGAAGCTCTTCCCGGGCGCGGGCGCGACCGGGCTGTCCGGGCTGATCCTGCCCGCTGCGGTGCTGGCGGTGCCGCTGACCGGGATGCTCTCGCAGGTCCTGCGCCAGGGCCTGGACGAGGCGCTCGCGCAGCCGTTCGCGGTGACCGCCCGCGCGCGCGGGCTCGGCCCGGCCGCGCTGGTCACGCGCCACGCGCTGCGCCACGCGCTGGTCAGCGCGACCACGTTGGTGGGGTGGATGGTCGGCGCGCTGTTCGGCGGCGCGGTGCTGATCGAGACCGTGTTCGCGCGGCCCGGCGTCGGGCGCGTGCTGCTGGCCGCGGTGACCTCGCGCGATGTGCCGGTCGTCGCCGCGGTCGTGCTGCTGGTCGCCGCGGCGTTCACGGTCGTGTCGTTGTTGGTGGACCTGCTGGTCCTGGCGATCGACCCGCGCCAGCGGACGCACGCGCGCGCATGAGGCGTCCGGCGGTTGTTATCGCACTATGCGTTGTTGGTGTGCTTGCGGTGATCGCGCTGATCCCCGGCGTCTTCGGCCTGCCGGACCCCAACGGCGTCCACCTCGGGAGCGCGTTCGCCGCGCCCGACGGCGCGCACCCGTTCGGGACGGACCGGCTCGGGCGCGACGTGCTCTCGCGCGTCGTGCACGGCGCGCGGACGTCGCTGCTGATCGGCCTCGGCGCGACGGCGATCGCGCTCGGCGCGGGCGCGCTGATCGGCGTGCTGGCGGGCTTCGGCCACCGCGTCGCCGACGGTGCGTTGATGCGCGGGATCGACGTCATCGCCGCGATCCCGGAGCTGCTGCTGGCGCTCGTCGCGATCGTCGCGCTCGGGACCGGCGCGACGAACGTCGCGGTCGCGGTCGGGCTCGCGAACATCCCGAGCTTCGCGCGGCTGGTGCGCTCGCAGGTGCTGGTCGTGCGGCGCACGGAGTACGTGGACGCGGCGCGGACGCTCGGCCGCCGCCCGGCCTGGATCGCCGCGCGCCACGTGCTGCCCAACTCGCTCGGGCCGGTCCTGGCGCTGGCGGCGATCACCGCGGGCACCGCGGTGCTGGCCGGCGCGGGGCTCAGCTACCTCGGCTTCGGGCCCGGGCCGCCGTCGCCGGAGTGGGGCTCGATGCTCGTCGACGGCCAGCGCTTCCTGCGCGACGCGCCCTGGGTGGTCGCGTTCCCGGGGCTGGCGATCGTCACGGTGGTGGTGTCGGCCGGCGTGCTCGGCCGCGCGCTGCGGCGGGCGGAGCCATGAGCGACAACGTGCTGTTGGATGTCCAAGGCCTCCATGTCGCCTTCGGGGCGAGCGAGGTCGTCCACGGCGTCGACCTCCAGGTCGCTCCCGGCGAGTGCTTGGCGTTGGTCGGCGCGTCCGGCTCGGGCAAGAGCGCGACCGCGCGGGCGCTGCTCGGCCTGGCCGGGCCGACCGCGCGCGTGTCGGCGCAGCGCCTGCAGATCGGCGGCCGCGACGCCCGCGCGCTCGACGACCGCGGCTGGCGCGCGCTGCGCGGCCGCGCCGTGGGACTTGTCCTACAAGATGCGCTGACCGCGCTCGACCCGCTGCGCACGGTCGAGGCCGAGGTCGCCGAGCCGCTGCGCCTGCACGGCGGGCCGCGCGGGAGGGCGGCACGGCGCGCGCGGGTCCTGGAGCTGTTGAGCGCGGTCGGGATCCCGGACCCGGAGCAACGCCTGCGCCAGCACCCGCACGCGCTCAGCGGCGGGCTGCGCCAGCGCGTCCTGATCGCCTCCGCGCTGGCCGCCGACCCACCGCTGCTGATCGCCGACGAGCCGACGACCGCGCTCGACGTCACCGTCCAGCGCCAGGTGCTCGAGCTCCTCGGCGACCTCAAGGCCGGCGGCCGCGGCCTGCTGCTGATCAGCCACGACCTCGCCGTCGTCGCGCAGATCGCCGACCGCATCGCCGTCATGGACCGCGGCGTCGTCGTCGAGGAACGCCCGACCGACGACCTCATCACCGCACCCGAGCACCCAGTCACCCGCGCCCTCCTCGACGCGATCCCACGCGGGCGACGAGGGGATACACGGGAAGTCGTACCGGAGACCGAGCACTCGCCGTTGCTGCGCGTCCGCGACGTGAGCAAGGCCTACAGGGAGCGACGCGCGGTCGACGGCGTGTCGCTGGAGCTGCGGGCGGGGGAGACGCTGGGGGTCGTCGGCGAGTCGGGGTCGGGCAAGAGCACGGTCGCGCGGATCGTGCTCGGGCTGCTGGCGCCCGACCAGGGCGATGTCCTGTTGCGGGGCGAGCCGTGGAGCGCGCTGCCGGAGAAGCGGCGCCGCGCGCTGCGCGGCGCGATCCAGCACGTCCCGCAGGATCCGTTGAGCGCGCTCGATCCGCGCCTGTCGGTCCGCGCGTCGCTGGCCGAGGCGCTGCGCGCGCGGCGGCTGAGCGACCGGCGCCGCGACGAGGTGCTGGGGGCGTTGCTGGCCGAGGTCGGGCTCGGCGCCGAGCTGCTCGACCGCCGCCCGGCGCAGCTCTCCGGCGGGCAGCGCCAGCGCGTCGCGATCGCCCGTGCGCTGGTGCCGGAGCCGGCGGCGCTGGTCTGCGACGAGCCGGTCTCGGCGCTCGACGTCCGCACGCAGGCGCAGATCCTGGCGCTGCTCGCGCGGCTGCAGGCCGAGCGCGGGCTGGCGATCCTGCTGATCTCCCACGACCTCGCGGTCGTGCGGGAGGTCTGCGACCGCGTCGTCGTCCTGAAGGACGGCGTGGTCGTCGAGGCCGGCGACGTCGAGGACGTGTTCGCCGCGCCCGAGCAGCCGTACACGCGCGCGCTGCTGGCGGCGACGCCGCAGGTGGCGGTCGCCGCGTGAGCGAGCTGGAGCTGCGCGGCGGCATCCGCGCCGCGCCGCATCCGGGCGCGACGCCACAGGAGCGCCGCGCGCTGCGCTTCGCGGCCGACACCTGCGGCCGCGACGCCGACCCGGAGCACATCGCGCGTTCGGCCCGCGCCGAGGAGGCCGACGGGATCGAGAGCGCGCTGGTCGTCTCCGCCAGCGCGTGGCCGGACGCGTGGCTGGTCGCGTCCTGGGCGCTGGCGTCGACGACGACGCTGCGCGTCGCGCTCGCCCACCGGATCGGGACGACCGCGCCGACCGTCGCCGCCCGCGCGCTGCAGACGCTCGACCGCCTCTCCGGCGGGCGCGCGGGCGTGCACCTGATCCTCGGCTCGTCCGACGACGACGTCCGCCGCGACGGCGACACGCTCGGCAAGCCCGAGCGCTACGAGCGCGCCGCCGAGTTCCTGGACCTCTTCACGCGCACGCTGCACGCGCGCGAGCCGTTCGACGCCGGCGGCCCGCACTGGCCGGTGCGCGACGCGTGGTCGGGCCTGCCGCCGTCGCGGCCCGAGCTCTCGTTCGCCGGCTCCTCCGACGCCGGGATCGCGCTCGCCGCGCGCTACGCCGACGTGTACGGGTTGGTCCCGGACACGCCGGACGGCATCCGCGCGACGGTCGCACGGGTGCGCGGCGAGGCGGCCGTGCACGGCCGCACGCTGCGGATCTGGATGCACGCGCGGCTGCTGCTGGGCGAGAGCGACGACGCGGCGCACGCGGCCGCGGAGCGACTTGTAGAAGATGCTCGCGGCCTCGACGGGCTCGTCGGCGACCCCCAGTGGATCGCCCGCGTCGCGCCGCCCGGCGCGCCACGGCCGACCGCCGCCGAGCAGGTCAGCGCGGGCCTTCAGCGCGCGACGATCGGCGCGCCCGACACCGTCGCGCGCGAGTTGTACGCCTTGCGCGAGGCCGGCGTGGACGTGCTGCAGCTCGCGGCCCCGGCGGAAGACGAGCGGGACCGCGAGCTGCGCCGCGCGCTCATCGCGGAGCTGCGCTGCCTCGAGGCCGTGCGCGGGGCCGCGCCCGCCACAGCCGCACGGTGATGGGGTAGATCTCGCCGCGCTCCTGCTGGCGCCGCCAGGCGGCGCGGCCGACCTCGTCGAAGAACCGCGCCTCGTCGGCGGCCGGGACCAGCCGGCTGAAGTAGGTCCCGAACGTGGACGCGTGGAACGCCGCGTGCTGCTCGGCGCTCGCGGTCTGCTGCGAGGCGTAGCGCTCCTCGATCGCGTCGACCTCGAAGAACGCGTCCAGCGCGGCGGCGATCGCCTCCGGCGTCCGCGTGCGCTCGCTGATCGGCACCGCGCCCGCCGGCTCCTCGGCGCCCAGCGCGGCCAGCGCCTCGGCGACGACGACGTCCTCCGCGCCGCGCCCGCCGGCGTCCTCTTCCGGGTGCGGATGGTGCGTGGTCAGCAGGAACGACCCGCCCGGCGCCAGGTGGCGCGCGACCCAGTCATACAACAACGCCTCGTCCGGGTAGAGCCAGTGCAGGACCGAGGTCAGGGCAACCACATCGTGTTGCTCCCCCAGCGCCGGGAGCGACAGCAGGTCGCCCCGCCGGATCTCCACGCGCGGGTCGCCGCTCAGCCGCGCGCCCGCCTCGTCGACCCGCGCCGCGTGGCCGTCGATCCCGACCACTCGTTCAACATCCGGCCAGCGCTCCAGCGCGCGGGCCAGCAGCGTGCCGGTCCCGCAGCCGAGGTCGAGCACGGAGCGCGGCGCCTGGTCGGCCGCCAGCGCGAGGACCCAGTCGGTGTCCTGCGCCTGGCGCAGCCGCGCGATCTCGTCGTAGCCCGTGAGGTCGCGCGCGCGGTCGAGGATGCTCATGCCGACACCTCCGCCCCGAGCGGCTCGGCGATCAGCGCCCTCAGCCGCGCCTGCACGTCGCTCTGGTCGTGCCTCCGGAACAGGTTGATGCGGTTGCGCGCGACGTCGCCGCGATGGACCACCTCGTACAGGTCCTGCCGCTGCCCGAACGAGTCGGCCGTCAGGTCCCACGCCAGCCGGAACAGCCGCGACTTCTCGTCCACGCCGATGTCGCGCCCGTGCATGTAGCGCTCCAGCAGCGGCCGCAGCTCCGGCTGCGTCAGGTCGCGCTCCGTCGGCTGCATCAGCACGCCGGACTGCCCGATCGACCGCACGATGTCGAGCGACCGCCTCGCGACCTCCGCCGACCAGATCGCGCCCGCCGGCGTCGGCCCCGGCGCCACGTGCCCGGAGTCGGTCACCCGCGCCGTCGCCTCGCCGGCATCCAGGAGATGGCCCAGCACCTCGACGTAGGACGTCAGCTCGCCCAGGTCCTCCTGGATGTTGCGGAAGTCGGACACGCCGATCGCGTCGGCGATCAGCGTCGCGACGCCGAGCAGCGTGCGCAGCCGCTCGCGGTAGCGGACTTGGCCCACATATTGGGACCAGGCGTTGATCCGGCCCAGGCCCTCCAGCGCCAGGCGCCCGTCGCGCAGTAACAGCACGCGGTCGGCGGGCACGTGGACGTCGTCGAAGAACAGCATCGCGTCCTGCTCGTCGAAGCGCGCGCCGAGCGGGTGCGCGTGGCCGTGGCCGCCGAGCCCGAACGGCTCGCGCGCCAGGACGTGCAACCCAGGGGTGTTGATCGGCAAGGCCACCCACAACACGAAGTCCTCCGCCTCGCGCTGGGCGAACGACGCCGACAGGTAGACGAGCACCTCGTGCGCGTACGGCGCCAGCGTCGTCAGCTGCTTGGCGCCGCGGATCGTCAGCCCGCCGTCGGCGTCGCGGCCGACGATCCGCAGCGCGTGGTCGGGGTTGTCGGCGACGCTCGCGGCCCGGTCGATCTGCGGGTCGCCGAGCGCGTGCGTCAGCACGAGGTCGTTCTCGGAGACGTACCGGTGCCAGGCGCGGGCGTTGGCGCCGTGCCTGGGGTCGTTGGCGTCCAGCCGGTTCGCGAAGTCCAGCACGCCGGTCGCGATCGAGGCCATGAAGACCGGCGAGCGCCCGTGCTGGCCCCAGGACTCCGTGAGCCAGGCCTCGGCCGCGCGGCGCAGCGCGCGCAGCTCGTCGAGGTCGCGCGGCGGGTGGTAGCCGCGCGCGATCCGCTGCCCGGTCTCGGGATCGAGCACGGTCAGGACGTCCTGCAGCTCCGGGTCGTGCTGGCGGTCGAGTTGGCGCGCGAGCTCGTCGACGGTCGGCGCGAACGCCGGGTGCGTGGCGACGTCGACGCGCTCGCCGTCGAGCCAGACGGAGCGGCCGTCGTCCAGCGAGGCGCGGTAGCGCGCGCCGTCGAGCAGGCCGCGCGGGGGCGCGGCGTCGATCAGGGTCATGGGGTCGGGACCTCCTGCGGCTTGTTGATGTGATGGGGAACGAGCGCGTGGTAGCGGCCGTCGTGGTGCAGCAGCGGCGTGCCGGCGGTGGTGCGCACCGCCTGGACCTCGCCGACGGCGACGACGTGGTCGCCGGTGCCGACGACGTCGACCACGCGGCAGCACAGCCGGCTGAGGCAGCGGTCGAGGACCGGCGCCTCCGGGTGCTGGTCGTGCACGAACGCGGCGGGCGCGGTGCCGCCGCGCGACGGGCGCGCGAACCAGTCCGACACCGCGGCCTGGTCGTCGGCCAGGACGCTGACGCCGAACGCCCCGCCCGCGCGCAGCAGCGCGGCCAGCGGCGTGTGGCCGCCGATCGCGACGCCGATCAGCGGCGGGTCCAGCGACAGCGAGCTGAACGCGCTGACGGTCTTGGCGATCGTCTCGCCGTCGCGGCGCACCGCGACGACCGTGACGCCGGACGCGAACCGCCCGACCGCCTCCTTGAAGACCGTCGCGTGGACGCGCGTGCGGGAGTGGCGCGGCTCGGTGGCGATCGTCATCGGATCCGCACCTCGTAGTTCTCCAGCCAGCGGTCGAAGGCGAGCAGGAAGTCCAGGCCGCCGGTCGGGTGCGGCGCGGCGCGCGGGCCGGGGATCCGGGTGCCGTCCCTGAGGTGGCGCAGGACCGCGTCGCGGTCGACCAGCTCGAAGACGCGCGCATCGCGAGTGGTCAGCTCCTCCACGCGACGGCGCAGCTCCGCCGCGTAGCCGGGCGCGGTCGTCGCGGGGTAGCCGCTCTTCGGCCGCCGCAGGACCGCGTGGGGGAGCGTGTCGCCGACCGCCTTGCGCAGCAGGCCCTTCGGCTCGTTGTTGATGGTCTTCAGCGACCACGGCACGTTCCACACGTACTCGACGAGGTGGTGGTCGGCGAACGGCACGCGCGCCTCCAGGCCGGTCGCCATGCTCATGCGGTCCTTGCGCTCCAGGACCGCCGGGAGCCAGCGCGTGAACGCGAGGTAGGAGAGCGTCCGGGCGCGCGCGTCGGCCGCCGACTCGCCGGGCAGCGCGGGGACCTCGTCGAGCGCCTCCTGGAGGCGGTCGCGGGCGTAGTCCTGCGGCCTCACCTCCGCCGCGACGTCGGCGCGCAGCAGCGATGTGGGACTCGACGAGCCGCCGTTCAACCACGGGAACTTCTCGACCGGACCGGTCTGGTCGTCGTGGAAGAACACGTAGCCGCCGAAGACCTCGTCGGCGACCTCGCCGCTGAGCGCGACCGTGACGTCGTCGCGCACGCCGCGGAAGAGCAGGAACAGCGAGGTGTCGGGCTCGCCCCAGCCGGGATGGTCGCGGGCGTCGAGGCCGACGTCGCGGTGCGCGAGCAGCTCGGTGCCCGGCACGACGATCTCGCGGTGCTCGCTGCCGACGTGGCGGACGACCGCGTCGATGTACGGCGCGTCCTCGCTGCGGATCCAGTCGCCCTGCCTCTCGGGACCCTCGCCGGGCGGGAACGCGACCGAGTAGGTGTCGGGCGCGCCGCCGTCGCCGTTGGCTTCGCGGGCCAGCGCGACGATCGCGCTGGAGTCGACGCCGCCGCTGAGCAGGAACCCGAGCGGCACGTCGCTCTCCATCTGGCGGCCGACCGCCTCGGCGACCAGCCGCCGGACGTGGGCGACCGTGGCCTCCTCGTCGTCGCCGTGCTCGGCGCTGGTCAGCGACCACCACTGCTCCTCCCGCGCACCCGCGCGGGAGAAGACGACGCGGTGCCCGGGCCGGACTTGCTGCAGCCCTCGATAGACGCCGTGGCCGGGCGTCGGCCCGGTGGCGAGCGCGAACAGCTCGGCGATCCCGGACGCGTCCAGCTCGGCCGGGAAGCGCGGGTTGGCGAGCACCGCCTTGGGCTCGGAGCCGAACAGGACGCGCGCCGGGGCGTGCGACCAGTACAGCGGCTTGACGCCGAGCCGGTCGCGGACCAGCGTCAGCTCCTGGGCCTGCGCGTCCCAGTAGCCGTAGGCGAACATGCCGTTCAGCCGCCGCGGCGCGTCCGCGCCCCACTCGAGGTGCGCGCGCAGGACGACCTCGGTGTCCGAGCGCGTCCGGAACGCGTGGCCGCGCGCCTCCAGCTCGGTGCGCAGCTCGCGGTAGTTGTACACCTCGCCCGAGTACGTCAGCGCGGCGATCACGGTGCCCTCGTCGTCGTGGGCGAGCATCGGCTGCGCGCCGCCCGCGAGGTCGATGATCGCCAGCCGCCGGTGCCCGAGCGCCGCGTGCTGCGAGACCCAGGTCTCACCGGCGTCGGGCCCGCGCGGGACGAGCGTCCGCGTCATCGCCTCGATGACCTCGCGCTCGTGGCGCAGGTCGGTGTCGAAGTCCACCCAGCCGGTCACTCCGCACATGCTCAGGACTCCTGTTCGTCGGTCGAAGCGGCGGCGCGTGTGGTCGCGCGCCAGCGGCAGCCGGGGCCGCCGGGGTTGTCGCCGAGCAGCTCGTGCTCGGCGTCGCAGCCGTGCGCGCGGATCAGCGCGGAGGTCGCCTTGGTGCAGAACTCGCACGGCGAGGCGAGCGTCAGCGGGACGCCGCGGGCCGCCGCCTTCTGGCGGTAGTCCCAGATCGCGCAGTGCTCGATCTCGAGCGTCGCGTCGTCGGCGGTGGCGTCGTCCTCCAGCGCGTAGCGCGAGCCGTACAGCTCGGCCTGCTTGGCCAGCCGCGCGAGCGGCGCGCGGGCGTCGGGCGCGCCGCCGCCCTCGACCAAGGCGTACACCTCGGAGTTCTTCTCGGCCCAGTCGCGCAGGGCGTCGTGGCCGAGGCGAGCGACCAGGAAGCGCTCCATCAGCGCCTGGGCGCGGAAGAAGATCGCCTGCCAGTCGCGGGCGCCGCCGCCGACCTCGTCCGGCAGCCCGCCGAACATCTCCGAGCGGGTCCGGATCCAGGCCGAGATCAGGTCCTGGTCGGCGTGGGCGGCGAGCAGGCGCGTCATGCCGGCCTCGGCCTCGAACAGGCGCCGGCGCCAGAGCGCCGCGCGTTCGCCGTCGTCCATCGCGACGCGCTGGGGTTCGCGGGTCCAGCGCGGCTCCGCCACCCGGAGCTCGTAGTCGTAGTTTCCAGTGAGCATGTTTTTCAACAGGGAAAGTGGGAAAAGAGGTGTGAGGGGACGCCACGGCACACCGTGCGGTGCCGCGGTGGGGCGGGTCAGCGATGAGGCAGGGCGGCGTTCAGCCGACCTGCGAGAACGGCCGGGCGGCCGCCCGCACGGCCGCTGCGACGGCGGCGTGATCGGCCGCGCGCCTCGGTGCGTGGAGGAGCAGCAGCGCCTCCGGGTCCTCGACGGGCCGCAGCGCCGTCGTCATCAGCTGGACCCGGACATCGCCGGCCAGCGCCAGCTCGGTGGCGCGCGACGCCGGCTCGCCGACGCCATGGCACGCCCACCAGTCGGCGAGGTCGGGTGCGTCCTCGTGCAGGGCGGCGTAGATCTCCCGCGTCCGGTCCTCCGCCATCCGCACGGCGGTCTGCGCGCGGAAGTGCGCGAGGATCGTGCGCGCGAAGCCGTCCCAGTCGACGAGCGTGGCCTTCAGCTGCGGGCTCGCGGCGAGCGTCCACATCAGGTTGCGGCGCCGCGGCTCGATCGCCGCCGGGTCGCCCCAGAGCGCCGCGTAGGCCGGGTTCCAGGACGTCATGTCCAGGCGCCGGTCGACGAGCACCGCGGGCGTCGTCTCCAGTGCCGAGAGGACCGGCTCCAGCCGGCGCGTCGCCTCGGCGTGGGCCGACTCCGGCGGGAGGTCGGCCTGCAGGCCCGCGAGCCCCATCAGGTGCCGGGTCGACGCCGCGTTGAGCTGCAGCGTCCGGGCCAGCGCCTCCAGCACCTGCTTGGAGGGCGAGACGCGACCCTGCTCGATCCACGTGTACCAGGTCACCCCGACCCCGGCGAGCGTCGCGACCTCCTCGCGGCGCAGGCCCGAGGTCCGGCGCCGTCCGGTCGACGGCAGGCCGACCTGCTCCGGCGACGTCCGCTCGCGGTGGGCCCGTAGGAAGGAGCCCAGCTCCTTCCGCGCCGGTGTCGGCGCGGAAGGCTTGTGCAGGGGCGTGACGGAGGAGTTGGTCACCGCCGGGAAGACGATACCACTTATTCCAGGTCGCTTTAGTGGGAAATGCCGAATTGGCACGGAGGTCAGACACGGGCCGGCTCCGGGCGGATGGCGTGCAGGACGTCCGGCAACGCGTAGGGGTTGCGGATCAGCTCCGGCGTGGGGGCGACGTAGAGGACGATCCGGGTGACGCCGGGCTGGAGGTAGCGGGCGATCTGCTCGCGGATCTCCTCGGGGTGGCCGCTGAGCCAGAGCGCGTCGACGACGTCGTCGGGGAGCGCGGCGCGGGCGCCGAGGGTGTCGCCCTGCGCGAAGCGCTGCTGGGACTTCGCGAGGCGCGGTGCGTTCGGAAGCTCGGCGTGGAAGGCGTGGTACGGCCTCTGGTTGATCAACCACCCCAGGAACGCGCGGCCGTGCGCGCGGGCGTGGTCGCGGTCCGGGGTGGGGCAGACGAAGAGCTTGACGATCGTCTCCTTGCCGGGCCGGGGCGCGTCGGCGCGCGCCAGGACTTCCTGAAGGTCTTGGGCGAAGACGAGGTTGACGATCGCGCCGTCGCCCTCGTCGTAGGCGAAGCGGAGCATCTGCGCGCGCAGGGCGCCGAGGATCACGCGGGGCGCGCCGTCTCCGGAGAGGCTTCGCTTGAGCGTCCGGACCGTGTCCTTGGTGTGCGTGAGCGGCCTGGTGAACGGCACGCCGTTGAGCGCCTCGACGTGCGCGGGGACCGAGGAGCCGACGCCGAGCAGCACCGGTCCGCTGGAGAGCTCGGCGAGCGTCGCGGCGGTCTGGGCGAGCACGGCGGGGCCGCGCGTCGCGGCGGGGACGACGCCGGTCCCGAGGCCGAGGCGCGGCTGCCACGCGGCGGCGGCCGCCAGCGGCGTGAACGCGTCCTGGCCGCCGCCCTCGCCGGTCCAGACCGAGTCGAAGCCGAGGTCGGGGAGCTGCTCGACGATCGGCCGGTGCGCGGGCAGCGGCAGGCCGGGCAGCGGGAGGTTCAGGCCCCAGCGGGTCATGAGCGCGCCTCCGCCAGCGCGCCGACGTGTTCGCGGCTGCGGGCGAGCGCCGCGGCGGCGAGCGCGAGGCCGCCGCCGACGAGCGTGACCGCGACGTCGCGGTCCGGCAGCGCCTGGATGATCGCGACGCCGGCCGCGGCGCCCGCGTAGAGCAGCGCGGTGTTCCAGGAGCTGGAGATCGCGGCGAGGTCGGGGCGGACCGAGACGAGCAGCGTCTGAGCCGTGGCGGTGAAGGCGCCGCTGGCGAAGAACCAGACCAGGACGGCGAGCGCGGCGAGCGGGAGCACGGACGCCCAGACCGCGACGACGACGCCGAGGGCGAGGACCGCGCTCCAGACCGCCAGCCACGAGCGCTCGTTGCGCGTGCTGTCGCCGATCCGGCCTGCGACGAGCGAGCCCGCCGCGCCGCCGACGCCGACGAGCACGCCGACGAGGCCCAGCGTGGTGACCGAGAGGTCGAAGTGGTCGTCGAGGACCGCGCCGAGGAAGGTGTAGGCCCCGAGGTTGGCGCCCTGGAGCAGGAAGACCACCGCCAGTGCGCTGCGCAGCGCGGGGTCGCGCCAGACGGCGAACGTGCTGGGCCGTCCCTCCTGCGCCCGCACCTCCTCTCCGTGTGACGGCCGCGCCTGCCACCAGACCAGCGGGAGCGCGGCCGCCGAGGCCACCGCCAGCACCGCGAACGCCGCGCGCCAGCCGCCGGTGCCCGCGGCGAGGCTCGCCGCCGGGACGCCGAGCGCGGTCCCGGCGGAGAACGCCGCGAGCCCGAGGCCGATCATCCGCCCCTGAGCGTCGCTCGGCGCCCGTTCGCTCAGATGCGCCCAGATCGCCGGCCCCGCGATCGCGGCGCCCAGCGCACCCACCACCCGCGCACCGACCAGCACGACGATCCCACCGGCGACCGCCGCCAGGACGTTCCCCACCAAGAACAGCACCGTGCCGACCCCGATCGCCGTCCGCCGCGGATACGCGTCGAACACCGGGCTCAGGAACGGCGCGCTCAAGGCATACGCCAACGTGTACGCCGTGACCGTGGTGGCCACCACCGCCTCCCGCTCACCCAGATCGTCGGCGATCGTCGGCAACAACGGCGACACCAGGAACGTCTCCGCACCGATCAGGAACAGGACGAGGTAGACGCCGGCGAAGGGCAAGGCACGCTGCATCCCCAGGCATCCTGGCCAGCGGCTCTCCGGTTAGCCAGGACCGCAGTTATAGGGGTATTGCGGGTGACAGGCTCAGCGCGTCAGGAGGGCGGCGGCGCGCTGGAGGAAGGTGTCGACGGCGGAGGGGTCCAGCGGGCTCCAGCCTTCGACGGTCGTGTAGTGGAAGCCGCGGATCAGGAGGAAGGCGAGGTCGCCGGCGAGCTGGGAGTTGGTGGCGCCTGCGGCGGCTGCGGCGGTGGCCAGCTCGTCGCGGAACTGGTGGGCGTAGGCGAGGTAGGCGGGCTCGGTCGCCGTGGGCCGGGACATCAGCTCGACCAGGAGCTGGCGGAAGATGAGGTCGTCGGGCTCGGCGATGACGGCCCACCGGACCAGGTCGAGCAGGCGCTCGGCGGAGGGGACGGCCGTGAGCTGCGCGTCGCGTTCGCGTTCCCACTCGCGCAGCATGTAGGCGACGGCCGTCCCGATCAGCGCGGTGCGGTTCTTGATGTAGTTGGTCACGCGGGCGGTCGATCCGCCGAGCTCGGTCGCGACGCCGCGGATCGTCACGCTCGCCGCGCCGTCGCGGCGGGCGACGGTGATCGTCGCCCGCGCGATCTGGTCGAGGCGTTCGTCGACGTCGACGTGGATCGGCACGCCGCGCGCCTTCTAGAACTTGGGGTCGATCGGCGTCAGCGCCGGTGCGCTCAGCTCGATGGCCTCGGCGACGTCCAGCAGCGCCGATTCGCCGAAGCGGCCGCCGAGCAGCTGCACGCCGGTGGGCAGGCCGGCGTCGATCCCGGTCGGCAGCGTCAGCGCCGGGAAGCCCAGCAGCGGCACCGAAGAGTTCGGCCATTGCGCGGCCATCAGCGGCCCGACGAGCGCGGGGTCGAGGTCGGCGTCGTGCGGCGGCGTCACCGCGCCCGCGGGCATGATCAACGCGGGGTACTTGGTCAGCAGCGCCTGCATCTCGGCGATCAGCGCCGTGCGGCGGACGTGGCCGCCGATGTAGGTCTCGAGGCCGACCTCGCCCCACGCCTCGCGCACCACCTCGAAGCCGAGATCCAAGGACGTGTTGATGGCCTCGCCGCCCAGCGCCCGCACGGCCGGCAGCATCCCGCCGAGGTCGGTGTACAACAACAGCAGCCAGAGCCGGTGTGCCTCGGCGAGCTGGGGCACGTCGATCTCCTCGACACCGAACCCGGCCTCCCGCAGCCACCCCGCGGCGACGTCGAGCGCGCGCGACGACGCGTCGTCGACCGGCGTGCCCTCCCTACCGCCGCGGAACAGCGCCAGCGTCGCGCCCCGCTCCAGCGGCGCGCGCCGCGCGAACGGCGCCGGGATGCACGCCGGATCGCGCAGGTCGGCCCGCGCCGACATCGCGCGCAGCCCCAGGTCGAGGTCGCCCGCGGTCCGCGCCAGCACGCCCTCGACCGCCATCAGCACCGGCGACGGCGGCAGCCCCGGCACCTGCGCGTCCGGACCGGTCCAGGACGCGATCCGCCCGACCGTCGGCCGCAGCCCCATCACGCCGCAGACGTGCGCGGGATAGCGGACCGAGCCGCCGATGTCGTTGCCGTGCGCGATCGGGACCATCCCGGACGCGACCGCCGACGCCGCGCCGCCGCTGGAGCCGCCGGGCGTCACCCCGTCGTCGAACGGGTTCAGCGTCCGGCCGTGCAGGTCGTTGTCGGAGAACCAGCGCAGCGAGAACGCCGGGACGTTGGAGCGCCCCACCGAGATCGCGCCCGCCGCGCGCAGGTTCGCGACGACCGGCGCGTCCTCCGCCGCCGGACCGCCCGCGACCGCCGCCGGCACGCCGCCGGAGTTGATCAGCCCGGCCTCGTCGACGTTGTCCTTGATCGACACCGGGACGCCGTGCAGCGGCGCCAGCGGCGCGCCGGAGGCGACCGCGCGGTCGGCCTCGGCGGCCTGCTCCCGCGCCCGCTCGGCCGGCACGTCGACCAGCGCGTTGAGCTTGCCGTTGACCTCGGCGATCCGCGCGAGCGACGCCTCGACCGCCTCGCTCGCCGACACCTGGCGCTCGTGGATCGCCGCCGCCAGCGCGGACGCCGACCAGCGCCAGAGGTCCGGGGAGGCCGTGCTCGGAGAGGAGGGCTGCGTGCTCATGGGTCGCCACCTTAGGGCGCGACCCGATGAGATGCAAGGCTGTTGTGGAACGCTGTCGTACGTCAGCCGCGCGGCCTGCGCCTCTTGCGCGCGGGCGCCGCGGCGGGGGCCGGCGTCGCCACCAGCAGGTCGATCAGGTGGTCGACGACCGGCTGCACGCGCTCGGTCGACCAGTGCTCGGGATCCTCGACCGCCGCGAGGTAGAACCCGCGCAGGATCAAGTGCATCAGGTCGGCCGCGAAGTCCGGCTCGGCCACGCCGGCCGCCGCCGCGGCGACGCGGAAGTGCTCGCGGTGCTCCTGGCCGTCCTTGCGCAGCGCGTCGAGCTCCTCGCCGTCGCCGGCCTTGGCCAGCAGCTCGATGAAGAGCTGGCGGATGATCGGGTCGTCGCCGGTCGTCGAGGACGACCAGCGCGCGAGCAGCCGCAGCTCGTCCTCGGGCGCGACGCCCTCCATCTGCTGGGCCAGCTCGTCGTCCCAGCCGTCGATCGCGTGGTGCACGGCGTTGGAGATCAGCCGCGTCCGCGTCGGGATGTAGTTGGTGACGACGGTCGTCGAGCCGCCCATCTCGTCGGCGACCGCGCGGATCGTGACGCCGTCGGCGCCGCGCTTCTCGACCACACGCAGGGTCGCCTCGGCGATCTGCGCCAGTCGCTCCTCGGCATTCACGTCGATGGGCACGGCCGGAACATTACCCCGTTGTGCAACACCCGCACACCGTTCAACATCGACGTTGTGCAACTGGGTTGTACATGGCTGTCACATCCTGGTACGGTCCGCCGCGGGTCGCTTCGGAGGACGTCGAAGAGGAGAGTTCGTGATGCTCGAAGTGCGTTGGCGCCTGGCGGCGCCGGTGGTGGCGTTGTCGTGTTGTGCGGTCGCCGCGGGGTGCGGTGGCTCCAGCAGCGACAAGGGGAGCGGAGGTGGCGGTTCCGGAAGCGGCGCCACGGCGGCGGCCGACACGACCAAGCTCGTGACGGACACGCCCGCGGCGACCGGGGACGTCGACAAGGTCACGTGGGCACTGCCCTACGGCGAGCCGCTGTCGCTCGATCCCCAGAAGGCGGGTGACTACTCGCCCAACACGGTGGTCAACAACTTGTGCGACAACCTGCTGCGCCTGCAGCCGGACTTCTCGATCAAGGCCGGCCTGGCCAGCTACGCGCAGCCCGACCCGAAGACGATCGTCTTCACGATCCAGTCCGGCGCGAGGTTCTGGGACGGCAGGCCGGTCACGCCCGCCGACGTCGTCTACAGCCTGGAGCGCAACACCGACCCGAAGGTCCAGTCGCCCGCCGCGGCGGCGTTCCGGTTCGTCGCGTCGATCAAGGCGACCGGCGCCCACAGGGTCACGGTCAAGTTCAAGCAGCCCGACTCCGCGTTCCTCGCGCAGATGAGCTCGGCGACCTCGGCGGTCAGCGAGAGGGCGTTCACCGAGAAGGCCGGGAAGGCCTACGGGACCGCCCAGGGCGGCCTGATGTGCTCCGGTCCGTTCAAGCTCGACAAGTGGACCTCGGGCGAGCAGATCGCGACCAGCGCCAACCCGGACTACTGGGACGCCGCGCTGAAGCCGAGGGCCAAGACCTTCATCTACAAGTTCATCCCCGACAGCAGCACGCTGACCAGCGCCCTGCAGTCCGGCGAGATCGACGGCACCTACGAGGCGCCGGTCGGCAGCCTCAAGGCCCTCAGGAGCTCGAACGCCGGCAGGCTCTACGTCGGCCCGAGCACGCAGTCGCTGTCGATCGGCGCGACGACCTCCACCGGCCCGGCGTCGGACCCCAACGTGCGCACGGCGCTCGACCTCGCGATCGACAAGAACGCGCTGGTCAAGAACGTCCTGCGCGGCAGCGGCACGCCGCTGAAGACGTTCACGCCGCCGTTCACCTACAACGGCTCGCCGGCCAGGGACGTCTACCAGCAGGGCTACGACGCGCTCGCCGACAACAGCACGGCGAACATGGACGAGGCCAGGAAGCTGATCGCCGACGCCCACGTCGGGAGCAGGACGCTCACGCTGGCGACGATCTCCGGTGTCCAGCTGGCGACCCAGACGGCCACGATCGTCCAGGCGACCGGCAAGGCCATCGGGTTGAACATCAAGATCAAGCAGATGCAGCCGACCGAGTTCTCGGCGCTGTTCTACGACCCGAGCAAGCGGGCGGGCGTGGACTTCATCATCGCGATGGGCTACATCGACACGCCCAACGTCCTCAACTACGCGCCGCTGTTCACGATGAAGCCGCCGGCGGGGCTGTTCAACTGGGTCGGCTACTCCAACCCGGAGGTCACGAAGGAGCTGGTGGCCGCCCAGGCCGACACCGACCCGCAGTCGTCGGCCCAGCACTTCGTCAACGCGCAGAAGCTCTACGCGCCCGCGCGCCTGCAGATCTCGCTGGCCAACATCTACGAGAACCTGTTCATGAACAAGAAGATCACGGGCGCGACCGCGTCGTTCTCGTACATCAACTCGCCGTGGGCGGCCAGCGTCGGCGCCGCGGGCTCCAACTAGGGCCATGACGATCGCGCTCTTCATCGGGCGCCGCCTGGTGGCGCTGCTGGCGACGTTGGTCGTCGCCAGCATCGTCATCTACGGCGCGCTGGCCATCGCCCCGGGCGATCCGGCCACGCTGCTGGTGGGTGGGGGCAAGCCCAACCCGGCGGTGATCGCGGAGATCCACAGGGAGTACCACCTCGACGACCCGTTCCTGTCGCAGTACTGGCACTGGGCCAGCCACGCGGTGCGTGGCGACTTCGGGCAGTCGGTGGTCTTCCGCTCCTCGGTGATGAGCCTGATCGGCGCGCGCATCTGGACGACCGTCATGTTGGTGGTCTACAGCGCGCTGCTGATCCTCCTGCTCGGCGTGTCCCTCGGCATCCTCGCGGGCCTCCGCGGGGGTGCCGTCGGGACCGCCGTGACGACGATCACCACGATCGCGATGGCGACGCCCACGTTCGTCATGGCGATCCTGCTGATCTGGATCTTCTCGACCAAGCTGACGTGGTTCCCGGTCTTCGGCAGCGGCGACGGCTTCACCGACAAGATCAAGCACCTGACCCTGCCGGCGGTCGCGCTGGCGTTCACCTACATCGCCTACGTCGCGCGGATCACGCGCACGAGCGTGGCCACCGAGCTGCGCTCCGAGCACGTCGACACCGCGCGCAGCCGCGGGATCGCGTTCCCGCAGATCGTGCGCCGCCACGTGCTGCGCAACGCCGCCGCGCCGATCCTGACCGTGAGCGGCCTGACGATCGCGGGGCTGATCGCCGGGACCGCGGTCGCCGAGCAGGCGTTCGGCATCAACGGCATCGGCTCGCTGCTGGTCGACAGCGCGGGCAAGCACGACCTCGCCGTTGTGCAAGCACTTGCGCTGATCATGGTCACGGCGTTCGTCGTGACGAGCACGGTCGCCGACGTCATCAACGTGGCCCTGGACCCGCGCCTGGCCCGGAAGGGGGCCTAGGCATGAGCGTCCTGCCCGCACCGCGCGTCCACGCGCGGTCGAGGATCGCCACGCGGTTCTCGTCGTTCGGTCCGTTGGTCGTCGTGGCCGGGACCATCTGCGTGCTGTTGGTCCTCGCGGCGGTCTTCGCGCCGCTCGTCGCGCCGCACGACCCGAACGCGATCGACCCCATCAACGTGTTCCTGGGGTCCTCGAGCGACCACCTGCTCGGCACCGACGACACAGGCCGGGACCTGTTGTCGCGGTTGATCTACGGCGCGCGCCCGTCGCTGGCCGGGCCGGCCTTCGTGATGTTGTTGGCCTCGACCCTCGGCGCCGCGCTGGCGCTGGTCGCGGGCTGGTACGGCGGCTGGGTCGACGGCGGGATCTCGCGCCTGATCGACGTCCTGTTCGCGTTCCCGGGGCTGATCATCGCGATCATCGCCGCCGCGGTCTTCGGCGCCGGCTTCACCGCGCCCGTGATCGCGCTGGCGATCGCCTACACGCCGCTGATCGCGCGCGTCCTGCGCAGCGCGGTGGTCAAGCAGCGCTCGCTGCCCTACGTCGAGGCGCTCCGGGTCCAGGGCTGCAGCGGCCTGGCGATCTGCTTCAGGCACATCGTCCCGAACGTCGCGCCGCTGATGTTCGTGCAGTTCGCGGTCGGCTTCGGCTACGCGATGCTCGACCTCGCGGCGATCTCGTTCCTGGGCCTCGGCATCCAGCCGCCGACCGCCGAGTGGGGCGTGATGGCGGCCAACGGCAAGGCCGCGATCCCGGACGGCAACCCGCAGCAGTCGCTCTACGCGGCGCTCGTCGTAGTCATAGCAGTCGTGTGCTTCAACATCGTCGGCGAGCACTTCGCGCGGCGGTTCGAGGCCGAGGACGTGATCTAGATGTCGTTGTTGGAGATCGACGGGCTGCACGTCGAGCTGCCCGGCCCGGACGGCGGCAGGCGGCCGGTGATCCACGACGTCGAGTTGCACGTGGACGCCGGCGAGGCGGTCGGGCTGGTCGGCGAGTCGGGCTCGGGCAAGACCATGACCTTGCGCTCGATCGTGCACCTGCTGCCGCGGGGCGCGGTCGCGAGCGGGAGCGTGCGCTTCGACGGGACCGACGTGTTGGCCTTGAAGGGCGCCGAGCTGCGCCGCTGGCTGGCCTCCGACGTCGCGGTCGTCTTCCAGGACCCGCGCGCGCACATCAACCCGACGCGGACGATCGGCGACTTCCTCTGCGAGGCGCGCGTCCTGGTCCGCGGGGAGAAGCGCGGCGCCGCGATGGCCCGCGCCGAGGCGCTGCTGGACGCCGTCGGGATCGCCGACGCGCGCAGGCGCCTGCGCCAGCGGCCGTTCGAGCTGTCGGGCGGGATGCTGCAGCGCGTGATGATCGCGGCCGCACTGGCCGCCGAGCCGAAGCTGATCCTCGCCGACGAGCCGACGACCGCGCTGGACGTCACCACGCAGGAGGAGGTGATGGCGATCCTCGACGAGTTGCGCCGCGAGCGCGGGCTGGCGATGGTCTTCGTCACCCACGACCTCGAGCTCGCCACCGCGGTCTGCGACCGCGTGGCGGTGATGTACGCCGGGCGGATCGTCGAGGACGAGCCCGCCGCCGCGCTGCACGCCTGCGCGGCGCACCCCTACACGGTGGCGTTGCTCGCCGCGCGGCCGGGGCTGCGCGCGGGCGGCGAGCCGCTGGCGACGATCGAGGGGCGGCCGATCAGCGCGTTCGAGGCGAGCGACGCGTGCGCGTTCGCGCCGCGCTGCCCGCGCGCGGAGGCCGTGTGCCGGGTGCAACGCCCGGCGCTCCGCGACGTCGGCGGCGGCGCGGGGCGCGCCGCCTGCCACTTCGCGGAGGCGCAGGTGGTCGCGACATGAGGTACTTGGAGGTCAGCGGCCTGCGCAAGGACTTCAAGGTGCAGCGGCCCGACGCGCTCGGCCACGACGTCTTCACCGCGGTCGACGGCGTCGACTTCGCGGTCCCGGCGGGCGGCGCGCTGGCGATCGTGGGGGAGTCGGGCAGCGGGAAGACGACCTGCGCGCGGATGATCGCGGGGCTCGAGCGCCCGACGGCCGGGACGATCGCGGTCGACGGCGAGGCCTGGTCGCACGGCCGCCTGTCGCGCGCCGAGCGCAAGCGGCGCGGGCGCGCGATCCAGATGGTCTTCCAGGACCCGTACCTGTCGCTGGACCCGCGCCAGTCGGTGCGCGCCTGCCTGAGCGAGTGCTTGTCGTTGCACTTCGACCTCGACCGCGCGGCCGAGGAGCGACGTATTCAAGAACTGCTCGACCTCGTCGGACTTGACGACCGCCAGTCGCGCGCGCGGCCGCGGGGTCTCAGCGGCGGCCAGCGCCAGCGCGTGGCGATCGCCCGCGCCCTGGCGGCCCAGCCCAAGTTGATGATCTTGGACGAGGCCGTCGCGGCGCTGGACGTCTCGATCCAGGCGCAGGTCCTCAACGTCCTGGCCGGGATCCGGCGCGAGACCGGCGTCGCGTTCCTGTTCATCTCCCACGACCTCGGCGTGGTCCGCCAGGTCTGCGACGACGTCGTCGTCATGCACCAGGGCGTGATCGTCGAGCGCGGCAGCGCCGAGCAGGTCCTGACCGCCCCGTCCGAGGCCTACACCAAGCGCCTGGTCGACTCGATCCCGCGCCCCGGCTGGAAGCCGCGCCGGCGCCTGAAGGAGCACGTGAGCTAGATGTTGGACAACGAGACGACGATCCCGTTCGAGCGCCTGACCGCGCGGCCGCCCGGCCCGCTGGCCGAGGAGCACATGGTCCGGATGCGCGACGGCGTGCGGCTGGCGACCGACGTGTACCTGCCGGCCGGCGACGACGATGTGGTCCCGCCCGGCCCGGTCGTGCTGATCCGGCTGCCGTACGACAAGAACGGCGAGTACACGTTCATCCCCGACATCGCCACGTACATGGTCGACCGCGGCTACCGCGTGGTCACCCAGGACGTGCGCGGGAAGTTCCGGTCCGAGGGCGAGGCGATCCTGTGGATCAACGAGGCCTACGACGGCTACGACACGATCGACTGGATCGTCGCGCAGGGGTGGTCGGACGGCGTGGTCGGGATGTGGGGCGACTCGTACTACGGCTACACGCAGCTGGCCGCCGCGTCGGCGGCGCACCCCGCGCTGCGGGCGATCGCGCCGCGCGTGACCGGGACGGGGCTCGGCGACGTGCCGGTCCGGCGCCCGGGCGAGCGGACCTCGGAGGTCGAGATGGGCGTCGGGCGGCTGTACCCGGTCACGCACTTCCAGGCCAACGACACCTACCACTGGGAGATGGACTGGAGCGCGCGGCCCTACGCCGACGCGGTCGAGCGCTGGTTCCAGACCGTCGGCGAGCGCTCGCCGTCCTACGACCTGACGATGCCGGAGCCCGCGCCGCTGCGGCGCTTCCCGGCCGGGCACCCGTTCGCGGCGCCCGCGATCCCGATGTTGATGACGATCGGCTGGTGGGACAACTGCGCGCCGTGGTCGTGGGCCGACCACGCGCAGGTCGCGGAGCGGCCGGCCTGGGCGCTGAACGAGTGGCTGCTGCTGGAGGACATCGACCACGAGAACAACTCGTTCGCGAAGGTGCCGTACACCGAGGACGACAACCCGGTGACGAGCGCGCAGGCGCGCGCCGCGATGTTCCCGCGCTACCTGGATCCGGCCCTGGAGTTCTTCGACATCTTCCTGCGGGGCCAGGGGTCGGCGAGCGACCTGCCGCGCGTGCGCTGGAAGGTCGCGGGCGAGGACGAGCTGCATGCCGCGCCGTCGTGGCCGCCGCCGGGTGCGGCGTCGGTGTTGTTGTACGCGTCAAGCGACGGGCGCCTGCGCGACGTGCCGGAGCCGGGGGAGACCGCGCGCGAGTGGACGCACGACGCCGAGGCGCCGGTGCCCTCGCCGGTCGACAACGCGTTCGAGTTCCTGCGCGAGTTCCCCGACGAGCGCGAGCTGGCCGAGCGAGATGATGTCCTTGTCTTCGACGGCGACGTGGCCGAGTCATCGTTGTTGCTCGCGGGGCCGGTCGGGCTGCGCGCGACGATCGCCTCGTCGGGTCCCGAGATGGACCTGTTCGCGCGGCTGGCCGACGTGGCTCCGGACGGCGCGGCGCACCTGATCGCGCGTGGCCAGGTCACGCTCTACGACGCGGCCGAGCCGGCGAGCGTGGACGTCGACATGGGCCACACCGCCTACCGCCTGGCGCCCGGGCACCGCCTGCGGCTGACGCTGGCGAGCAGCGACTTCCCGGAGTTCGTCCCGGCCCCCGGCAACGGCGGCCATCGCTGGCTGGAGGCCGACACCGAGCCCAACCGCCAGTCGGTCGTGCTCGGCGGCGACGCGGGTGCGGTGCTGACCTTGAGCATCATCAGGTAAACTGATACTGTTGTCGGCATGCCCGCTCTTCCCGATCCCGAGCTGACGTTCGCCTTCGAAGCCCGTGTCTCCGTCGCACCCAGCGAGCGCATCGGCCACGGGGTCGGCGAGGAGCTGTGGTTCACGCCGATCACCGGCGGCACCGTCGACGGTCCCCTCTTGCAGGGGACCGTCGTCGCCGGTGGCGGCGACTGGTCGACCAAGCGCGGCGACGCCACCGAGCTCGACGCGCGCTACCTGCTGCGGGCCTCCGACGGGACGCTGATCGACATCGTCAACCGCGGCTTCTGGCGCGCGAGCGAGGATGTGGAGCAGCGCCTGATCGCGGGCGAGGAGGTCGATCCGTCGCAGTGGTACTACCGGACGGCGCCGGTCTTCCGGACCGACGCGCCCGCCCACCGCTGGCTGGCCGAGACCGTGTTCGTCGGCCTGGCCCGCGAGGACCAGGGCCAGGTCTGCATCCGCTTCTACGCGCTGGCCTGATCGGCGCGCCCGGCCTGTACAGGCCGACGGGCCCCGGCCCGGCATGATCAGAGGCGCATGATCAACGGCGGAGTCTCGTTCTGGTACGCGTCGACGGCGATCCCGCGGCGGCGCGCGCCGCTGCCCGGCGACGCGGAGGCCGACGTCTGCATCGTCGGCGGCGGCTTCACGGGGCTGTGGACCGCCTACTACCTCAAGCGCGCGCGGCCGGAGCTGGAGGTCGTGGTGCTCGAGCGCGAGTTCGCGGGCTACGGCGCTTCGGGGCGCAACGGTGGCTGGCTGTCGTCGGCGTTCAACGGCTCCCGGCCGGCGATGGCGGCGCGGCACGGCGAGGCGGCGGTGATCGCGCTGTCGCGCGCGATGCAGGAGACCGTCGACGAGGTGCTCGGCGTCTGCGAGGCCGAGGGGATCGTGGCCGACCAGCTCAAGCGGGGGATGCTGACCGTCGCGCGCAACCCCGCGCAGGCGGCGCGGCTGGCGGCCGGCCTGCCCGCGGTCCGGCGCTGGCTGCCCGACGGCGAAGATGATGTGGTTGCCTTGACGCGCGACGAGGTCGCGGCGCGCGTGCACGTCGAGGGCGGGCTGTCGGGGTGGTTCACGCCGCATGCGGCGCGCGTCCAGCCCGCGAAGCTCGTGCAGGGGCTGGCGGCGGCGGTCGAGCGGCTGGGCGTGAGGATCTACGAGCAGACCGCGGTGCGCGCGATCGAGCCGGGGCGCGCGGTGGCGGACAGCGGCGCGGTGGTCCGGGCGCGGCACGTCCTGATGTGCCTGGAGGGGTTCACGCCCGGGATCGAGGGGCAGAAGCGCACGTGGCTGCCGCTGAACTCCGCGATGGTCGCGACCGCGCCGCTGGACGACGCGACCTGGGCGCAGGTGGGGTGGACGGGCGCCGAGCTGCTCGGCGACGGCGCCCACGCCTACATGTACGCCCAGCGGACGGCCGACGGGCGGATCGCCTTGGGCGGCCGCGGCGTGCCGTACCGCTTCGGGTCCAAGACCGACCGCGACGGCGTGACGCAGCAGCAGACGATCGACCAGCTCGTCGGGATCGTCCGCGACATGTTCGGCCCGGCGTTGCGCGAGGTCCCGATCGAGCACGCGTGGTGTGGCGTGCTCGGCGTGCCGCGCGACTGGTCGCCGACCGTCGCGCTGGACCCGGCGACCGGCATCGGGATGGCCGGCGGCTACGTCGGCAACGGCGTCGCGACGACGAACCTCGCGGGGCGGACGCTGCGCGACCTCGTGCTCGGCGCCGACACGGAGCTGACGCGGCTGCCGTGGGTCGGCAAGGCCGCGCGGCGCTGGGAGCCGGAGCCGCTGCGGTGGATCGGCTCGCGGTTGGTGTACGGGTTGTACCGCGCCGCCGACCGGCGCGAGATGGAGGCCGGGACGGCCAGGACGAGCCGTCTGGCGACGGTCGCCTCGGCGCTGTCCGGGCGGCACGACTAAGCGGTCGTCGTCGCTCCCGCGACGGCCAGGACGATCTCCGCGAGCCGCGGGCCCGCGTCCTCCTGCGAGAAGTGGGCGGCGCCGGTCAGCGTCTCGTGCGGCTGCCCGGCGGCGCCCGGGATCCGCTCGCGCAGGACGCGGTCGGCGCCGCGCGTGATCGGGTCCTGGTCGCCGAACGCGCAGACGAACGGCTTCTGCCAGCGGTCGAGGACCTCCCAGGCCGCGCGGTTGGCGGGCGCGGCCGGGTCCTCCGGCGAGGCGGGGACGAGCGCCGGGAAGCGGCGCGCGCCCGACTTGTAGGACTCGTCCGGGAACGGCGCGTCGTAGGCGGCGATCTCGGCGGGACTGAGGTCGCGGCCGGTGCCGCCGTTGACGATCACGCCGACCGGGAACTCCGGGACCGACAGCGCGAAGTCGCGCCAGCGCTCGAAGCCCTCGCCGAGGTCGCGGTCCCCGGTCGGCAGGAACGTGTTCGACGCGACGATCGCGGCGAACCGGTCCTCCTGCTCGGCAGCGAGCCGGAGGCCGAGCAGCCCGCCCCAGTCCTGGCCGAAGAGCGTGACGTCCTGCAAGTCAAGGACATCAACAACCAGCCGCGTCAACCACATCATGTGGCTCGCGTAGGTGTAGTCCTCGCGCGCGGCCGGCTTGTCGGAGCGGCCGAAGCCGATCAGGTCCGGCGCGATCACCCGCAGCCCCGCGTCCGCCAGCGGCGCGATCATCGACCGGTACAGGTACGACCACGACGGCTCGCCGTGCAGCAGCAGCACCGGGCGCCCGTCGCGCGGGCCTTCGTCGACGTAGGCCATCCGCAGCCCACCATCGCCGACCTCGGCATACCGGCTCTCATGAGCCCAGCCCTCAAGCCCCTCGAACCGCTCGTCCGGGGTACGCAGGATCTCCATGGCGCGCCAGCTTGACAGCCGGCGCGGCGGTCAGGACTCGACGAGGACGGCGCCGGCAGCGAAGCCGGCGCCGAAGGCGGTGAAGAGCATCAGGCCGCCGGGGGCCGGGATGCGGCCTTCGGTGCGGGCGGTGTGGAGGGCGAGGGGGATGGAGGCGGCGCCGGTGTTGCCGACCTGGGCGATGGTGTCGGCGACGCGGTCGGCGGGCAGCGACAGGCGCTCGGACAGCGTGCGGGTGATGCGGGCGTTGGCCTGGTGGGGGACGACCAGGTCGATGTCATTGACATGCAGGCCGGCGTCGGCCAGGACCATGCGACAACAACGCTCCATGCCGTCGACCGCGCGGGCGAAGACGGCCTGGCCGTCCATCCGGACCAGGCGATCGTCGTGGCCGACGACCAGCGCGCCGGCCTCGTCGGGCTCGGACCACAGCGTGGATGCGCCGAGGCGCATGCCGGCACCGGCGGTCAGGACGACGGCACCGGCGCCGTCGGCGAACAGCGCCGCGGTCTTGCGGTCGTCGTGGTCGGTGAAGCGGCCGAGCGCGTCGGCGGCGATCAACAACACGCACTTCGCGCGGCCGGACTCGATCAGCGCCGCGCCCTGCTCCAACCCGGCGAGGAAGCCGGTGCACGCGAGGTTGACGTCCCACGCCATCGCGCGCCCCGCGCCGAGACGGCCGGCGATCAGCGGCGCCGCGCACGGCATCACGGCGTCGGCCGACGCGGTGGCGACCAGGACGGCGTCCAGCTCGGACGCCTCGACGCCGGCGTCGGCCAGCGCTTCACGGGCGGCGGCCTCGCCGAGATCGCACAGCGTCCCGTCCTGCGGCAGCCGCCGCAGGGCGTGGATCCCGGTGCGGCGCGTGATCCACTCCGGCTCGACGCCGACGCGGGCCGCGACGTCGGCCACCGGGACCGACTCCGCGGGCAGCGCGGCACCGAGGCCGGCGATGCCCGCCCAGCGGACGCGCCGCGCGGGCGCGACGGCGGGGGCGGGCAGGTCGTCGGTGCGGAGGAGAGCCGTGGGCATCGCCCCCAGCGTGTCGCGCACGCCATCGCGCTGCCGCCGCAACCCGCCGATCGGCGGGGTCGCCACCCGTCAGGCGGAGGCCAGCTCGCCGACCTGGAGGGTCGTGATCTCCAGGACGAGGTCGATCAGCTCGGTCACGAGCGGGTTGTCGTCGTCGCGGCGGCGGGCGATCGCGAGCGTCGAGGGCTCGGCGTCGACGAGCGGCACGTACGCGATCGTCGGCCACGGGAAGTAGTTGGCGATCACCGCGGGCGCGGTGTCGAGCCCGGCGCCGCTGGCGATCAGGTGCAGCCAGTCCTCGAGCTTGTCGGCGGTGTGCGGGCACGTCTGCGGCCGCCTGCCGTTCTCCTTGACCAGCAACCAGTGGTCGCGCCACGCCTGCGGGACCGACTCCGGCTGGACGATGAACGTCTCGTCGGCGAGGTCGGCCGGGCTCAGCGACCTCCGCGTCGCCAGCGGATGCGACCGGGCCATCACGACCGTCCGCGGCGCCCTGCTCAGCGGCGTGATCTCCAGGTCGGGATCGTCGAGCGGCAGGTACAGGAACGCGAGGTCGGCGTGCGGGTTGCGCAGCCCGTCGGCCATGTCGCTGAAGTCGAAGGCCCGGATCTCGACGCGCAGGTTCGGATGGCGCCCGTTGAAGCGGGCCAGCAGCGGCGCGAGGATCTCGCCCGGCGCGGGTCCGAGAGACCCAATGGTCAGCAGTCCGACTTCGCCGCGCGCCAGGGCGCGGGCGCGGTCCATCGCGCCGTCGGCCGCGGCGAGCAGCTCGTGGGCGTCCTCCAGCAGCTGCTCGCCGGCCGGCGTCAGCTCGACGCGACGGGTGCTGCGGGCGAACAGCGGGCCGCCGATCTCCCGCTCCAGCTGGCGGATCTGCGAGCTCAGCGCGGACTGCGCGAGCCGCAGCCGCGCGGCGGCGCGCGAGAAGTGCAGCTCCTCGGCGACGGCGACGAAGTAGCGCAGCTGGCGGAGGTCCATCACAGTCAATCTATCGCGCCACGCGCATAATCGTGCGCAAGTTGCTGTTGTAAGACGATTCGCGGGAAGAGCATCCTGCCGCCCGTGACCGCTGCGAGGAGAGTCCGGGTCGACGTCGAGGGCACCCCTGCCTGGGGCCGCCGCGAGGGCGACGAGATCGTGTTGGACGACGGCCGCCGCCTGGCCGAGGCCGACGCCACCTACCTGGCGCCGGTGACGCCGTCGAAGATCATCGCGGTGCACCTGACGTACCGCTCGCGGGTCGACGAGTACAGGGCCAACACGCCGCCCGCGCCGTCGTACTTCATGAAGCCGCCGACGACGCTCAACGGCCACCGCGGGACGATCAACCGCCCCCACGGCGCCGAGTTCCTCAACTACGAGGGCGAGCTGGCCGTCGTGATCGGCAAGCGCATGAAGGGCGTCGGCGTCGACGACGTCCTCGACCACGTGGCGGGCTACGCGCCGGCCAACGACGTCGGGCTGCACGACTTCCGCCACGCCGACCGCGGCGCGATGCTGCGCGTCAAGGGCCAGGACGGCTTCCTGCCGATCGGCCCGGAGGTCGTGCCCGCGAGCGAGTTCGACCCCACCAACTTCGAGTTGACCACCACCTTGAACGGCGAGGTGGTCCAGCAGGCGACGGCCGACGACCTGATCTGGGGCGTCGCCTACCAGCTCGCCGACCTCAACCGGCTGATCACGCTGGAGCCGGGCGACGTGATCCTGAGCGGCACGCCGGCCAACTCGCGGCCGATGGACGTCGGCGACGTCGTCGCCGTCGAGATCAGCGGCCTCGGCCGCGTCGAGAGCACCGTGGTCGACTGGGACGTCGACCTCACCCAGGTCGGCGACCAGATGGAGACGTCGGCCAACACCCTGCACGTCGCGCTCGCGATCCCCGAGGACGAGGCCGAGCGCATGGCTGCCGAGAGGAGCAAGGTCTGATGAAGGTCCACGTGGACATGAACCTGTGCCAGTCGCACGGGGAGTGCGTCTTCCCGGCGCCCGACATCTTCGAGCTGGGCGACGACGACGTCCTCGTCTGGAAGGAAGACGTCGACGAGTCGCGCCGCGCCGACGTGGAGGCCGCGGTCAACGCGTGCCCCATGATGGCGATCCGCATCGAGGGCTAGGACGTGCCCGACCGCGTCGTCATCGTCGGTGCCTCGCTCGCGGGGCTCCGCGCCGCGCAGGCCGTGCGCTCGGCGGGCCACACCGGCACGCTGGTCGTCGTCGGTGACGAGGCGCACCTGCCGTACACGCGGCCGCCGTTGAGCAAGCAGTTGCTCGCGGGCGAGCAGGAGCACGCCGACTGCGCGTTCCCGGGTGCCGACGCGGTCGACTGCGAGTGGCGCCTGGGCGCCGCGGCGACCGGGCTCGACCGGGAGGGCAAGGTCCTTGCCTTGGCCGACGGCGAGACCATCAACTACGACCGCCTGATCGTCGCCACCGGCGCCCGCGCGCGGACCTGGCCGGATCAGGTCGACGGCGTGCACACGCTGCGCGGGGTGGAGGACGCCCTGGCGCTGCGCGCCGCGCTCGACGCCAGGCCGTCGCGGATCGCGATCGTCGGCGCCGGGTTCGTCGGCTGCGAGGTCGCGGCGACCGCGCGCAGGGCGGGCGTCGCGGTGACGCTGATCGACGTCGCGGCGCAGCCGCTGCTGCCGCTCGGGCCGGAGCTCGGCGCCCGCGCGGCCCAGCTGCACCGCGAGCACGGGGTCGACCTGCGCCTCGGCGAGGGCGTCGCGGCGGTCGACGCCGCGGGCGTCACGCTCGCCGGCGGCGACCGCGTCGACGCCGAGGCCGTGCTGGTGGCGCTCGGCGCGATCCCCAACACCGAGTGGCTGCAGGACTCCGGCCTTGCGCTCGACGAGCGCGGCGGCATCCTCTGCGACGGCACGCTCACGTCGGTCAACGACGACGACATCTTGGCCGCGGGCGACGTCGTCTCCTGGCCGCACCCGCTCGCGGGCGGCGACGTCGTGCGCGTCGAGCACTGGACGGTCGCCGCCGAGCACGGCGCGCTGGCCGGACGCAACGTGATGGCCAACGCGGGCGAGCGCAGCGGCCACGTCGCACCGCCGTACTTCTGGTCCGACCAGTACGACATCAAGATCCAGGCCGTCGGCTTCCCGGCCCGCGCCGCGACGCTGGAGATCGTCGAGGAGGACGGCCCGCGGCTGATCGCCGAGGCCCGCGACGCCTCCGGCCGCCTCGTCGGCGCCATCGCCTTCAACAACGCCAAGAAGCTCGCGGCCTACCGCCGCCAGCTCGCGACCGAGGCGGTGGCGGCGTGAGTCAGAGCAAGGCCTTGTTCTTGCAGCACGGCGACTGGGGCCCGCCCGGCCTGCTCGCCGAGTGGGCCGACGCGCGCGGCATCGCCTACGACGTCCACCACGCCAAGCACGGCGCGCCGCTGCCCGAGCTCAACGGTCAGTTGTTCATCGCCTCGCTCGGCTCGCCGCACAACCCCAACGACACGGACGTCCCGGAAGTCGCCGCCGAGTTGGGGTACCTGCAGGACGCCGTCGCGCAGGACATCCCCGTGCTCGGCCTCTGCTTCGGCGGCCAGATGCTCTCCAGCGCGCTCGGCGGGACCGTCGAGACCGCGCCCAGGCGCGAGATCGCCTGGCACCGGATCGACTCCACCGACACGGAGCAGATCCCCGAAGGCCCCTGGCTGCAGTGGCACTTCGACCGCTTCACGCTGCCGCCCGGCGCGCAGCAGCTCGCGTCCTCGCCCGCGGGCGTCCAGGCCTTCGCCCACGGGCGCCACCTCGGTGTCCAGTTCCACCCCGAGAGCACGATCGACATCGTCATGCAGTGGGCGCACGCCGAGGACGCGCGCCTGGAAGACCTGAGCGTCGCCGACCGCGAGCAGCTGCTCGAGGACGGCCGCGACCACGCGGACGCCGCCGCCACGGCGGCGTTCGACCTCTTCGATGCCTTCTGGCGGAGAGCGCAGACATGAAGGAGGAGACCCCGATGCAGACCACAGCGTCGTCCGCGGTGCAGCTCAACGGCAGCGCGAACCCGCCGGAGCCGGCGGCCGTGCCGACCACCTCGATCCGCGTCCTGTACCCCGACCTCCACGGCGTCGCCCGCGGCAAGGACATCCCGATCGGTGAGTTCGACCACGCGATCGAGTCCGGGCTGTGCTTCTGCTCGGCGGTCATGGGCACCGACCTGCGCCACACGCCCGTGCGCGGCGGCGAGGAGGGCTACCCGGACCTGACCGCGCGCCCCGACCTCGCGACGATGGCGCCGCTGCCGTGGGATCCGGGCGTCACGGTCTGCCTCAGCAACTTGGAGCCGGCCGAGGGCGGCGAGGCGATCTCCGACCCGCGCGGCGCCGTCCGCAGCGCGGCCGCGCGCCTGTCCGAGCTGGGCCTGGACGCGATCGTCGGGCCCGAGCTGGAGTTCTTCCTGCTCAAGCGCGACGAGAACGCCGAGAACGGCATCGCCCGCGTCGTTGACAACCTGTCGATGGTCTACACGGTCGGCCAGCAGGCCGATCCGGGCGGGTTCGTGCGCCGGATGACCGAGCAGCTGGCGGAGCTGGGCCTCGAGGTCTTCGCGGTCAACCACGAGTACATGAACTCGCAGTACGAGATCAACCTGCGCCACGCCGACGCGCTGACCGCCGCCGACCGCGCGTTCATGCTCAAGATGGCCGTCAAGGACATCGCCGCGATGAACGGGCTGCTGGCGACGTTCATGGGCAAGCCGTTCAACGACCAGGGCGGCTCGGGCACGCACCTGCACCTGTCGCTGAACCGCGACGGCGCCAACGCCTTCAACAAGTCCGACGACGCCGACGGCGTCAGCGACGAGGCGCGCTGGTTCATCGGCGGCGTGCTGGAGCACGCGACCGCGCTGATGGCGATCCTCAACCCCACCATCAACGCCTACCGGCGCATCCAGCCGGACTCGCTGGCGCCGACGCACGCCAACTGGGGCTGGGACAACCGCTCCACGTTCGTGCGCGTTCCGCCGGAGCGCGGCAAGGCCGCCCGGATCGAGCTGCGCGTCGGCGACGGGGCGGCGAACCCGTACCTGGCGATCGCCGCGGTCCTGGCCGCCGGCGAGGACGGCATCCGCCGCAGGGTCGCGCCGCCCGCGCCGGTCACCGGCGACGCCTACCGCGCCGACCCCGAGCACGCGGGCACGCGCCTGCCCGACGACCTCGAGGACGCGCTCGACGCGCTCGAGGCCGACACGGTCCTGACCGCCGCGCTCGGCCCCGAGATCGTCCGCGACTTCCTGGCGGTCAAGCGCTTCGAGGTCGAACGCCACCGCGCCTGGGTCTCCGATTGGGAGATCGCCGAGTACGTGCACCACCTGTAGAGCGAGGCAATCACCATGACTTCCCAGACCCTGAGCCACATCGACCTCTCCGACCACGACGCGTTCCTGCCGGGCGTGCCGTACGAGGCGTTCGCCGAGCTGCGCCGCGAGGCGCCCGTGTACTGGAACCCCGAGCCCGACGGCGGCAAGGGCTTCTGGGCGGTGACGCGCTACGAGGACATCCGCTTCGTCCATCGCAACGTCGAGCTGTTCTCGTCCGAGCTGGGCGGCACGTCGCTGGAGGACCTGGAGCCCCAGTACGTCGAGGCGCGCAAGTCGATGATCGACATGGACCCGCCGCGCCACGACGAGCTGCGCGGGCTGATCGCCCGCCGCTTCACGCCGCGCGCGGTACACGTCTGGGAGGAGCAGGTCCGCAAGGTCACGCGCGAAGTGCTGGATGTCGCTCTCCCCAAGGGCGAGTTCGACTTCGTGCGCGAGATCTCGTCGGAGATCCCGATGCAGGTCTTCGCCGAGATCCTCGGCGTCCCGCAGGACGAGCGCCGGATCATCATCGAGATCGGCGACCGCCTGCTCGGCAACCAGGACCCGGAGTACAAGGTCGCCGACGACGACGCGCACCGCCACCTGCCGTTCTCCTCGCCGGCCGCGCTGGAGATGTTCGAGTTCGGGCGCCGCCTGGCCGCCGAGCGGCGCAAGCACCCCAGGGACGACATCATCACGCAGCTCGCGTTCGAGCCGCTGACCCAGCAGGAGTTCGACGTGTACTTCGTCCTGCTCGCCACCGCGGGCAACGAGACGACGCGCCACACGATCACCCACGGGTTGTTGGGGCTGTTGGAGCACCCCGAGGAGCTGGAGAAGCTGCGCAACGCGGGCGACGACGAGGCGCTGCGCAAGACCGCCGCCGAGGAGATGCTGCGCTGGGCGACGCCCGTGCACCACTTCCGTCGCACCGCGGCGCAGGACGTCGAGCTGGCCGGTGCGGAGATCAAGGCCGGGGACAAGGTCACGACCTGGTTCGTCTCGGGCAACCGCGACGAGACGGTCTTCGACGACCCCGACCGCTTCGACATCGCGCGCTCGCCGAACCCGCACATGGCCTTCGGCCCGGGCGGCATCCACCACTGCATGGGCGCGCACCTGGCCAAGATGGAGGTCCGGATCGCGTTCGAGGAGCTGCTCGCGCGCGTCGACTCGATCGAGCTGGCCGGCCCGCCGGAGCGGCTGCGCTCCAACTTCTTCAACGGCATCAAGCGCCTGCCGGTGAAGGTGACCACGTGATCGGCTCGCTGCAGCACGTCGCGCTGCGCGTGGCCGACGTGCGCGAGGCGACCGACCGCTGGGCCGCGCAGTTCGGCCTGACCGAGCGCGGCCCGGGGCTGCTGTCCTGCGACGACGAGCCCTGCGCGCTGGAGCTGGTCGAGGCCGGCGGCGCCGAGCCCGGCTTCGACCATGTCGCCTGGGGCCTGCGCCGCGACGTGTCGCTCGACGCCGCCACCGCGCGCCTGGACGCCCACGGCGTCAGTCACACGCGCGTGGGGGAGGAGCGGATCGAGCTCGCCGACCTGGAGGGCAACGCGCTGCACCTGCTGCCGTTCCGCGAGCCCGCCTCGCGGCTGGTCGCGCACGCGCGCCCGGCCGACCGCCAGCCGCTCGGCCACCCGCGCAAGCTCGGCCACGTCAACTTCCTGACCGGTCGGATCGCCGAGCAGAAGGACTTCTACATCGACGCCCTCGGGATGAGGCTGACCGACTGGCTCGGCGACGGCGGCGTTTGGTTGTCCATCAACTCGGAACACCATGTGATGGCGTTGGTGAACAAGGGCTACTCCCACTTCCACCACCTCGCGCTCGACACGGTGGACATCGGGCAGATGCGCGACACGCTCGACCACCTCGGCCGCCACGGCCGCTGGCTGGGCTGGGGCCCGACGCGCCACGGCGTCGGCGGCAACATCGCGTCCTACGTCCGGATCGTCGAGGAGGCGTGCTTCGTCGAGCTGTACTGCGACATGGAGCAGCTCGACGCCGACCACGAGCCGCGCGTCTGGCCCGACGACCGCTACTCGTCCAACACCTGGGGCCCGCTGCCGCCGCGCTCCTACTTCCGCTTCGACACCGCCGCCGTCGAGAGCGAGCGCGAGTCGCTGGAGGCGCAGGGGATCCCGCTGCCGCCCGCTCCCACCAACGAGGAGATCAACGCGTGACCGACCTGAAGGGCTTCACCACGCCGCGCACGCCGAGCGGCCGCGCCGGGCTGGTCCCGCCGCCGCCGTGGCACTACGTCGGCGACTTCCTCGTCGTCGACTTCCACGCCGACCCGGACGCGGCGACGTCGCTGCTGCCCGAAGGGCTGGAGCCGTTCGCCGACGACCCGGGCCGCTGCGCCGCGGTCTTCGCCGACTGGCAGTCGTACTCCGAGGGCGGCGACGAGCTGCTCGATCCCGCGCGCTCGCAGTACAAGGAGATGTACATCGTGGTCAACGCGCTGCTCGACGGCGCGCCGGTCACCTACTGCACGTTCATCTGGGTCGACCAGGACTTCGCGATGGCCCGCGGGTGGATCCAGGGCTTCCCGAAGAAGCTCGGCCAGGTCTGGATGACCCGGACGTTCAACCTCGATACGCCCGCCGCGCCGGCGATCGCGTCCGGGTCGAAGTTCGGCGCGACCTGCCACGCGCGCGGCCGCGAGGTCGCACGCGCGCGGGTGACGCTGGAGGCCAGGAGCGACTCCGGCTCGCTGCACACCGACCCGCCGATCGTCAACGTCCGGCACTTCCCGCGGCTGGCCGCCGGCCACCACGACGACCCGCAGGTCCACGAGTTGGTCCGCTCGCGCTCGCGTGACCGCGGCGTGTCCGAGATCTGGGAGGGCGCGGCCGAGCTGGAGCTGTTCGACGCGCCGGGCGAGGAGCACGCGCTGCTCGCGCCGGTGTCGGTCGGCCGCGGCTACCGCTTCACGTTCGGCTACACCGTCGACGACCTCGAGACAGTTAAGGAACTTGGATGAGCGCGACCGCGAGCAGAACCGCGACGGTGGCCGGGGTCGAGGTTCCGACCGACCACTACATCAACGGCGAGCGCGTCCAGAGCGCGCAGACGTTCACCACGATCTCGCCGATCGACGAGTCGGTCCTGGCCGAGGTCTCGCGTGCGAGCGTCGGCGACGTCGACCTCGCCGTCCAGGCCGCCCACGACGCGTTCCCGGCCTGGGCCGCGCTCGGCGCGGTCGAGCGCGGCAGGTACCTGCACAAGCTCGCGGACCTGATCGACAAGAACATCGAGCCGCTCGCCCAGGTCGAGTGCGCCGACATGGCCATGTTGTTGCGGTCGCTCCGGGCCCGCGTGATCGCGCGCGGTGCCTTGAACTACCGCAACTACGCCGACCTCGCGGTCGCCTACGAGGAGCGCGACTGGCACTCCAAGGGCACGTGGAACCGCGTCCAGCGGATGCCCGCCGGGCCGGCCGCGGTGATCACGCCGTGGAACGCGCCGTTCATGCTGTCGACGTGGAAGACCGCGCCGGCGCTGGCCGCGGGCTGCACGGTCGTGCTCAAGCCCGCCGAGTGGTCGCCGCTCTCGTGCTCGCTGCTGGCGTCGCTGGCCGACGAGGCCGGGATCCCGCCGGGCGTCTTCAACGTCCTGCAGGGCATCGGCGCCGAGGCGGGCGCCGCGCTCGTCGCCCACCCGCTGATCCGGCGCGTGTCGTTCACCGGCTCGACGCGCGCCGCGCGCGAGATCGGCCAGTCCGCCGCGCGCAACATCACGCCGTTCACCGCCGAGCTGGGCGGCAAGAACCCGCTGATCGTCTTCGCCGACGCCGACCTCGACGCGGCGGCCGCGAAGGCCGCCGGCCAGTACGACGACGCCGGCCAGGTCTGCCTGTCCGGGACGCGGCTGCTGATCGAGGAGTCCGTGCTCGACACGTTCCTGGAGAAGTTCCACGCGGCGACCGACGCGCACGTGCTCGGCGACCCGCGCGAGGACGCCACGACCGTGGCGCCGATGATCCACCCCGACCACGTCGCGCGCGTCGCGGGCTTCGTGGACCGGGCGCGCGAGAGCGGCCAGCGGATCGTCCGCGGCGGGCAGCGCGGCGAGGGCCTGTTCTACGAGCCGACGCTGATCGAACCGACCGGCAACGACGCCGAGATCGTCCAGAACGAGGTCTTCGGCCCGGTCCTGACCTACCAGACGTTCGCCGACGAGGACGAGGCCATCAGGTTGGCCAACTCCACCAACTACGGGTTGAGCGGCATCGTCTACACGTCGTCGATGGGCCGCGCCGATCGCATCGGCCGCGCGGTCCGCGCCGGCGTCGTGTGGGTCAACACGTTCCTGGTCCGCGACCTCACCGCGCCGTTCGGCGGGGTCGGCAACTCTGGCATCGGCCGCGAGGGCGGCGACTACGCGCTGGACTTCTACTCGGACCTCAAGACGCTGCAGATCCTGGACGGCTCCGTCGCGTGACCCAGCGCGCCGTCATCGAGCGCGCCGTGGCCGAGCAGGCCTCCTGGATGGAGGACCTGCTCGTCGCGCTGGTGCAGGCGCCGACCGTGCTCGGCGCCGAGGAGCCGGGCCAGGCGCTGATGGAGCGCGCGTTCGCCGACTGCGGGCTTGAGCCGGAGAGCATCGCGCTCGACGCGGCGGCGATCCGCGCGGATCCACACCACTCGCCGTTCTCGTGGGACGTGACGAGCAAGCGCAACGTCACGGCGACCTGGCGCGGCACCGGAGGCGAGGGCAAGTCGTTGGTGTTGAACGGTCATGTTGATGTGGTTCCGCCCGCGAGCGAGTCACTGTGGACCTCGCCGCCGTTCACCGCGCGGCGCGACGGCGACTGGCTCTACGGGCGCGGCGCGGGCGACATGAAGGCCGGGCTGGTCGCGATGACCGGCGCGGTCCGTGCGCTCCGCGCGGCGGGCGTGCAGCTGGCCGGCGACGTGACGCTGCAGTCGGTCGTCGAGGAGGAGTGCACGGGCAATGGCACGCTGCAGTGCCTGCTCTCAGGGTCCGGGGACGGGGCGCACGCCGCGGTCCTGACCGAGCCCCACCACGACCACTTCACCTTGGCCCAGGTCGGTGTTCTGTGGTTCCACGTGGACGTGCGCGGCGTCCCGGCCCACGCGGCGCGCGCGAGCAGCTTGGGGTACAACGCGCTCGACGCGACCCAGGCGGTCCTGCGCGAGCTGCGCGTCCTCGAGGCCGAGCTCAACGCGCAGCGCGGCGACCACGCCTGGTACGCCGACCTCGAGCACCCCATCAACTTGAACCCCGGCGTGCTGTCCGGCGGCGACTGGACCTCGACGGTCCCGGCCGAGGCGACGCTGTCCTGCCGCCTGGCGCTCTACCCGGGCCAGGAGCCCGCGGACCTGCAGCGCCGCGTCGAGGCCGCAGTGGAACGCGCCGACGTCGGCGCGACCGTCCGCTACGACGGCTTCCGCTGCGAGGGCTCGGAGGTCGCCCGCGACGAGCCGGTCGTGCTCGCGCTGAGCGACGCCTACAAGATGGTCCACGGCGGCGCTGCGCCCGAGCTGCGCGCGACCACCGCCACGACGGATGCGCGCCACTTCGTGCGCCGCGGCATCCCGGCGATCTGCTTCGGCCCCTGGGCCGAGGACATCCACGGCATCGACGAACGCGTGTCGATGACCTCCATGACGCAGGTGGCCACGGTCCTGGCCCACTTCGTCATGGACTGGTGCGGGGGAGCACAAACCACGCCGGCGCTGGGGGCGCCGGCACATCGAGGAGGAGAGTCGTAATGTCAGTCATCGAGCCGGCCGCCGCACCCGCGGCGCCGACCGGGGCAGGACCCGCGAGCGGGCAGTTGCATCGGCGCGCGCTGGGCGTGCCCGACCTGGTGTTCTTCATCGTTGCGGCGTCCGCGCCGTTGACCGCGGTCGCGGGCGGGCAGGCCGCGACGTACCTGGTGACCGGGAACAAGGGCATCCCGTTCCTGTTCATCCCGCTGGCGATCGTGCTCGGCATCTTCGCGGTCGGCTACGCGGCGATGAGCCGCCACGTCGCCGACGCGGGCGCGTTCTACACCTACGTGGTGCGCGGGCTGGGCCGCATTCCAGGCGTCGGCGTCGCGTTCGTGGCGCTGGTGTCCTACAACGCGATGCAGATCGGGATCTACGGCCTGTTCGGCGTGGCGACCGCGGGCTTCATGGCCGACAAGATCGGCATCACGCTCGACTGGCAGTGGTGGTGCCTGATCGGTGGGGCGATCATCGCGGTCCTCGGCGTCCTGAAGATCGACCTCAACGCGCGCGTGCTCGGCGTCGCGTTGATCCTCGAGGTCATCGTCGTCGTGATCTTCGACCTCGGCGTGATCTCCTCGCCGGGCCCCGAGGGCCTGACGACCGTCGGCTGGAGCCCCAGCGCGGCGACCGGCAGCGCTATGGGCGCGGCGCTGACGTTCTGCGTGGCGTCGTTCGTCGGCTTCGAGTCGGCGGCGATCTACTCCGAGGAGTGCAAGGACCCCAAGAAGACGGTCGCGCGGGCGACGTTCATCGCGGTCGCGCTGATCGGCGTCTTCTACGCCGTGTCGTCGTGGCTGCTGGCCAACTCCGTCGGCCCGACCACGATGACCAACCCGGACCTGCTGGCCAAGGCGGGCTTCCCGGACCCGACGACCGTCCTGGTCGGCTCGGGCACCGCGACGCTCGGCCGCGTCTGGGGCGACACCGCGGCGGCCCTGTTCTGCACGTCGCTGTTCGCGGCGCTGCTGGCCTTCCACAACGCGGTCTCGCGCTACGTGTTCGCGCTCGGGCGTGAGGGCGTCTTCCCGAAGGTGTTCGCGCGGACGCACCCGAAGACCGGCGCGCCGTTCGTCGGGTCGATGGCGCAGTCGGGCCTGGCGCTCGTCGTCGTCGGCGCGTTCGCGATCGCCGGCGCCGACCCGGTCCTGAAGCTGTTCACGTGGCTGACGAACCTCGGCGCGCTCGGCGTGCTGCTGCTGATGGCGGTGACGTCGTTCGCGGTCGTCGCCTACTTCAACAAGCGTCCGGACCACGACCTCGGGGCCTGGTCGACGAAGATCGCCCCGGCGATCGCGGGCATCCTGATGGTCGTGATCCTCGTGCTGGGCGTGGCGAACTTCAACGTCCTGATCACCAGCTCGACGAACGCCCCGACGGACACGATGACGATCGTCCTCCCAATTGTCCTGTTCGGCAGCGGGATCGTCGGCATGATCGTGGCATGGGCGCTGAAGTCGACGAGACCACAGGTGTACGCCGAGATCGGGGAACGCACACCGACCGAGACGGCGGAACACCTGGCGTGAGCCAGACCGACTCGAAGTTCTGGCATCCGTTCGCCGCGATGGGCTCTGTCCGTCGCGGCGAGCTGGTGCTGTCCCGGGCCGACGACGTCTGGGTCTGGGACGAGGACGGCAAGCGCTATCTGGACGGCACGGCCGCGCTCTGGTACGCCAACGTCGGCCACGGCCGCGCGGAGATCGCCGATGCGGCCGCCGCGCAGATGAAGGAGCTGGCGGCCTACAGCGCGTTCGGGGACTTCTCCAACCGGCCGGCGATGGAGCTGGCCGAGCGGCTGAGCGACCTCGCGCCGGGTGACGGCTGGCGGGCGTTCCTGGCGTCCGGCGGCGGCGACGGCGTCGACACGGCGCTGAAGCTGGCGCGGCGGTACTTCGCCGCGATCGGCGAGCCGGACCGGCTGCACGTCATCAGCCGGACGTCGGGCTACCACGGCACGCACGGGTGGGGCACCGCGGTCTCGGGGATCCCGGTCAACCGCGAGGGCTTCGGCCCGATGGTCAAGGAGACCTCGCAGGTCCCGCACGACTCGCTCGAGGCGCTGGAGGCCGCGTTCGAGGAGCAGGGCGGGGGCGCGCGCGTCGCGGCGGTGATCGCCGAGCCGGTGATCGGCGCGGGCGGGCTGTACCCGCCGCTCCCGGGCTACCTCGAGGGCGTCCAGGCGCTGTGCCGCAAGTACGGCGCGCTGTTCATCGCGGACTCCGTGATCTCCGGCTTCGGCCGGCTGGGCACGTGGTTCGGCGTCGAGCGCTTCGGCCTGGAGCCGGACATGATCGTGTTCGCCAAGGGCGTCACGAGCGGCTACCTGCCGCTCGGCGGCGTGATGGTCAACGCGCGCGTGTCCGACCCGTTCTTCGAGGAGGGCGGGCCGATCTTCAAGCACGGCGCGACCTACGCGGGGCACCCGACGGTCTGCGCGGCGGCGCTGGCGAACCTGGACATCCTGGAGCGCGAGCACCTGCTCGACCGCGCGCGTGAGCTGGAGGGCCCGCTGTTCGAGGGGCTGCAGTCGCTCGTCGACCACCCGCTGGTCGCCGAGGCGCGCGGCGGGATCGGCCTGCTCGGCGCGATCGACCTGGTCGACGCGTCCAAGGTCCAGGACGTGTTCCTCGGCGCGCGCGAGCGCGGCGTGATCGTCCGGCCGCTGGCGAAGGGCCTGGCGGTCTCACCGCCGCTGACGATCACCCAGGAGCACATCGACGAGATCGTCTCGACGCTGCGCGCGACGCTCGACGCGGTCGCCTGAGCTACAGCGGCCGGCGTGCGAGCACGTCGGCCGCGATCTCCTCCAGCGGGCGCCTCTCGCCGCGCGCGAGCCACTGCTCGAACGACACGCGCATGACGACGATGGCGAACTCGGCGGCGAGTTGGGCCTCGATCGCGTCGAGACCCCGCGCGGCCAGCGCCTCGGCCAGCGCGGACGACATCGTGCGCTGCTTGATCAGCTCGCGCTCCTGGAGCTCCGGGTGCTCGTCGACCAGCGCGGCGAAGCGGCGCAGGAACGCGCGGCGCGGTTGCATGTCCCGGCTCGCGGCGCGCAGGCCGGCCTCGACCGCCTTCGCGATCGACGCCCGCGCCGGAGCCCCGCTGACGCCGTCGACCAGCGCCGCGGTCACCGCGGCCTCGTTGCCGAACAGCACCTCGCGCTTGTCGCCGAAGTGGCGGAAGAACGTGCGCTCGGTCAGCCCGGCGCGCTCGGCGATCTGGCGGGCGGTCGTCTGCTCGAAGCCGTGCTCGGCGAACAGCGCGAGCGCGGCGTCCTGCAGGCGACGGCGTGCGTCGGGTTCCCAGCGGGCCACGCGGACAGCCTAGCGGCTGCGATGTCAGCGACTGACATCGGTGCTGCTAGCGTGATGTCTGTGACTGACATCGACGGCAAGATCATCGCCATCACCGGCGCGAGCAGCGGGATCGGCGCGGCGACCGCGGAGCTGCTGGCCGCGCGCGGGGCGCGGGTCGTCCTGGGCGCTCGGCGCGAGGAGCCACTGCGTGCGCTGGCGCAGCGGATCGGCGACGCCGCGTCCTACCGCGTGACCGACGTGCGCCGCCGTGAGGACGTCGCGGCGCTCGTCGCGCTGGCCCGCGAGCGCCACGGGCGCCTCGACGTGCTGATCAACAACGCGGGCGTCGGCCCGATCTCGCGCCTGGACGCGCTGCGCGTCGAGGACTGGGACGACATGATCGACATCAACCTCAAGGGCGCGCTGCACGGGATCGCCGCGGCGCTGCCGGTCTTCGACGAGCAGCAGTCCGGGCACATGGTGTTCACGTCCTCGACCGCCGCGCACCGGATCGTCCCGACGATGGCCGTCTACGCCGCGACCAAGACCGCGGTCAACGTGGTGGCCGAGGGCCTGCGCCAGGAGGCCGGCCCGGGCGTCCGCGTCTCGGTCGTCACGCCCGGCTACGTGTCGACGAACTTCGCCGACTCGGTGACCGACCCCGCCATCCGGGCCCAGATCGCCAAGGGCGGCGACGACATCGGCATCCCGCCGGACGCCATCGCCCGCGCGATCGCCTTTGCGATCGAGCAGCCTGACACGGTCGACGTCGGCGAGATCATCGTGCGCCCGACGGTCCAGCGCTGAGTCAGGCCGGCGCGGCCGCGAGCTCGGCGCAGCCGGTGACCGTGCGCGCGTAGCCGACGATCAGCTCCGCGCAGCGGTCCACCGGCAGCGACTGGTTGCCGGAGATGACGTGCAGCCCGTAGGCGTCCTCCAAGGCCACCATGTTCTGCGCGACGTCGACGACCGGGCTGTCGAAGGTGAAGTGCCTCTGGCTGCGACCGAGCTCCAGGATCCCGTGGTAGAGCGCGACCTGGCGGTCGTAGAGGCCGCGGTGCAGGAGCGCGTGGACGGGGTTGCCCAGCTTGTAGACGTCGATCTCGTACATCGCGATCGCCATCGCGTCGTCGCGCGAGGTCGGCAGGCCCGAGCCGATCATCGTCGCGAGCTTGTCGCGCGCGTCGTCGAGCTCTGAGATCGCCGCGAGGCGGTCGGCGTAGAAGCGGTCGCAGGCGGCGGTGTGGACCTCGAACAGCAGCTGGTCGAGGTCGTCGAAGTAGTAGTGGACGGTCCCGGTCGAGACGCCGGCGGCCTCGGCGACGTCGCGGATGCGCAGCGAGGCGACGCCGCGGCTGCGGATCGCGTCGAGCGCCGCGGTCATCAGGTGGGCGCGGCGGGCGGTCTGGTCTTTGGGGCGGGCCATCGGCGTCGTGCATTCTCGCCGGTCGGCCGGTGCGACCGGCATGGAGATATGCCGTATGCGTCAAAGAATAGCTGTGTGGCCTTCATACGCTTGACTTAATGCGCCGCAGTTGTTTGACTCGCACGTCAAAGAACGGCTGGAGGAGAGCCTGCCATGAGCGAGAAGCTGTTGCCGGTCCCCGAGGTCTCGGGGATGAAGCCGCCTGGCCTGGTGCCCGCCGCCGGGCCGCCCGGAGGGGCGAAGTACGACCAGGACCTGTCGCGGTCGCTGACGTTCCGCGAGAACGTGCTGATCACGCTGTCGGCGGTCACGCCCGCGTCGAGCGTGTTCGTGATCGTGCCGTCGGTGATCAACGGCGTCGGCGGCGCGTCGGCGCTGGCCTTCGCGATCGCCGCGCTGGTCGGCGTCGCGGTCGCGCTCTGCTACGCGGAGCTGTCGAGCGCGTTCCCGATCACGGGCGGCGAGTACGCGTTCGTGGCGCGCACGCTCGGCAAGCCGGTCGGCTTCGCGCTGTTCGTGCTGAGCCTCGTCAGCGGCGTCTTCGTGCTCGGCGTGATCGCCTCGGGCGCGGAGATCTACCTCGGCGCGGTCTGGCCGTCGCTGTCGGGCAGCTGGGTCGGGATCGTCGTGGTCCTCGTCACCGCGGTCGTCGGCTGCCTGAACATCCGGACCAACGCGTGGGTGACCGGCGTCTTCCTGGTCATCGAGCTGGCCGCGGTCGCGGTGCTGTCGGTGCTCGGCTTCGCCCACGCCCACCAGCCGGTCTCGACGCTCTGGACCGCGCAGGCCGTCGGCGACCACGGCGTCCTGGTCTCGGCCGGTGCCGGGTTGATGGTGTCCTACACCGCGACCGCGCTGTTCGCCTACAACGGCTACGGCACCGCCGTCTACTACGCGGAGGAGACCAGGCAGGCGACCCGCACGATCGGCCGGGCGATCCTCTGGTCGCTGGCGATCACGGTCGCGGCCGAGCTGATCCCGCTGACCGGCGTCCTGCTCGGCACGCCGAGCCTGCAGGGGCTGGTCGGGGCGAGCGACCCCATGTCCTACTTCTTGAGGGCCCGTGGCGGGGAGACGGTGAGCGACATCGTCTCGGTGGCGATCGCGATCGCGATCATCAACGCGGTGCTGGCGATCGTGCTGCAGATGGGGCGGCTCGTCTACTCCTCGGCGCGCGACCGGTCGTGGCCGGACGTCATCAGCGAGCCGCTGATGCGCGTCCACCCGCGCTACAAGACGCCGGTCGCCGCGACGCTGCTCGTCGGCGTCGTGGGCGCGCTGCTGCTGTGGCTGGTCTCGTTCCACATCCTGCTGATCGTCACGTCGGCGAGCCTGCTCATCACCTACGGGTTGGTCGGGATCGCGGCGATCGTCGGCCGCGTGCGCGGCGCGACCGCGCGGGCGGTCTACAGGATGCCGGGCTGGCCGGTGATCCCGGGCGCGATGGTGGTCGCGACGATCGTCGTCGGCTACGAGTCCTGGACGGCCGACTGGGTGCCGGTCGTGGTCGCCGCGGCGATCTTCACCGCCGGCCTCCCGTACTACTACCTGTACCTGCACCCCCGGCGCGGCGACCGCTGGACGCTGCCCGCGCCCGCCGACGAGGAGCTGGCATGAGCGAGCGACCGCGCGCACGCGCCCGGGAGCTGGGGATCGACCTGGAGGGCACGCCGGGGACGTTCAACGCGATCACCGACGTGCCGGGCGTGGAGGTCGGCTACGCGACGCTCGTCGAGGGCGACGACGTCCGGACCGGGGTGACCGCGATCCTGCCGCTGGGGCGCGACGGCGTCGGCTGCAGCTGCCCGGCGGGCTGGTCGGCGCTCAACGGCAACGGCGAGCTGACCGGCACGCACTGGCTGACCGAGACCGGTGCGCTGGCGCTGCCGGTCGGGATCACCAACACGCACGCGGTCGGGCCGGTGCACCGCGGGATCGTCGAGTGGTCGGTCGCGCAGCGGCCGGAGCTCGGCGACCGCTGGCTGCTGCCGGTCGTCGGCGAGACGTGGGACGGCTACCTCAACGACCTCAACGGCCGCCACGTGACGGCCGAGACCGTTGTCGATGCCCTCGATCGCGCGGCGCCGGGGCCGCTGGCCGAGGGATCGGTCGGCGGCGGGACGGGCATGAACGTGTACGGGTACAAGGGCGGGACCGGCACCGCGTCGCGGGTCGTCGAGGTCGCGGGTGCCGAGCACACCGTCGGCGTGCTCACCCAGGCGAACTTCGGCGCGCGGCGCGAGCTGACGATCGCCGGGCGCCGCGTCGGGCGCGTGCTCGCGCACGACGACAACCCGATCGAGGACAGCTACGCGCTCGCGCCGCCCGGCGCGGGCTCGTGCATCTGCGTCGTGGCGACCGACGCGCCGCTGCTGCCCGCGCAGTGCACCGCGCTGGCCCGGCGCGTCCCGCTCGGGCTGGCACGGACCGGGACGACCGGCAGCCACTACTCGGGCGACCTGTTCCTGGCGTTCAGCGCGACCAACATGGGGGCCTTGGACAGCGACATGTACGTCTCGGGCACCGCGCAGCTGGAGTTCGTGCCGTGGGGACTGATCGACCCGCTCTACGAGGCGGTCGTGCAGGCGGTCGAGGAGTCGGTGCTCAACGTCCTGGCGGCGAGCGAGACCGTTGTCGGCCGCGCCGGCCACGTCAGCCCCGGCTTCCCGGCCGGCCGTCTGGACGAGCTGCTTTAAGGTCCGCGCCGCGACGGCCGTGGGCGCGAGCCTCTAGGCTCAGGCCCATGGTCCTCCGCGCCTTCCGCTGGGCGCTCGCGTTCTGCGTGCTGGTCGCCGTCTTCGCGGCCGGGATCGCGCTGGATGCCGAGACCACGCTCGGGCTGCTGCCGGCGCTGCTGATCGCGGCGCCGCTGCTGGCCGGGCGCTACGTGGGGGAGCGCGGGATCGCGCGGCTGCGCGGTGCGGCGTGGCGTCCGCGCCGAGTTGTTGTCGCGGTTGCCGCGCCGGCGGCACGGCATGGGGACGAGCGTGAGGGCGGGCCGCTGCTCGCGCGGCGGCTGGCGGGCCGGGCGCCGCCGCGGGTGCGTGACGTGCACCCGCCGACCCCGACTCCGGAGGACCTCCCTTGCCGTACCCACACCTCGCCGACCCCGCGTCCGCGCCATGCTGATGGCCGTGAGCGCGGAGCCCACACCACCGCTGCAGCGCCGCCGCTGGCAGTTCGGCGGCAGCGCCGTCCTGCTGCTGCTCGTCGCCGGGATCGCCGTGCTGGCGCTGCGCGTCAACGGCCGCTCGACCGGGCTGCCGAAGACCGGACCGGTCCCGGGCGCGGCGGCGATCGCGCGCGACTACGCCGGGATCCCGCAGCGCGGGACCGTCCTGGGCCGGACGGACGCGCCACGCACGCTGGTGCTGTACGCCGACCCGCAGTGCCCGTTCTGCGGGCGCTTCGAGCGCGACGCGCTGCCGGACCTCGTCCGCCACGAGGTCCGCTCGGGAACGCTGCGCATCGACCTGCGGCTGCTGACGTTCATCGGCCCGGACTCGACCCGCGCGGCCCGGACGCTGCTCGCGGCGGGCGCGCAGGACCGGTTGTTCCCGCTGGCCGCGCTGATGGCGCGCTTCCAGGGCGACGAGAACAGCGGCTACGTCACACCGTCCTACCTGCGGCGCCTCGCCGGCGCGGTCCCGGGGCTCGACGTCGCACGCACCGGCCGTGACGCCAACGGCGCGGCGGTGACCGCGCAGCTCGCAGCGGCCAAGGCGGCCGCGGCGCGCGACGGCGTCAGGTCGACGCCGTGGCTGCTCGCCGGCCCGACCGGCGGCGCGCTGCACCGCGTGACCGCGCGGCGCCCGTCGGCCGCCGACGTCCGCAAGGCGCTGGGTTCGTGAGGCGCCGCACGCTCGCGCTCGCCGGCGCGGCCGTCGCCGCGCTGGCGCTCCCGGCCGCCGCGTCCGCGCACGGCCTCGCGACCCGGACCGACCTGCCGGTCCCGGGCTGGATCTTCGCCTGGGCGGCGGGCGTCGTACTGGTGCTGTCGTTCGTCGCGCTCAGCACGCTGTGGCTGCAGCCGCGGCTGGAGCACCACCCGTCGCGGGCGGTCCTCACGTTCCCCATGTTCTTGGAGCCGTTGTGCGGGCTGTTGGGCGTCGCGGCCTTCGCGGGCCTGGTCTACAGCGGCCTGCACGGGACCCAGGAGCCGCTGGCCAACATCCTGCCGACGTTCGTCTACGTCGTCTTCTGGGTGGCGATCCCGGTCGCCTCGGTCGTGCTCGGCGACATCTTCCGCCCGTTCAACCCATGGCGCGCGATCGCTCGCGCCGCGCGCCTCGGCAACCGCCCGCGGCTCACGTACCGGGCGTGGCTGGGCCGCTGGCCGGTCGCGCTCGGGCTCTTCGCCTTCGCCTGGTGCGAGCTGGTCTTCGAGAACAGGGACGACCCCGCGCTGCTGGCGTGGCTGGCCATCGCCTACATGATCACGCAGTTGTGCGGTATGTCGCTGTTCGGGCGCGACACCTGGAGCGAGCGCGCCGACGTCTTCGGCGCCTACTTCGGCCTCGCCGCCCGGCTGGCGCCGGTGACGGTCGACGACCGGCGCGAGCTCCGCGTCCGGCCGGTCCTGTCGGGCCTGACCGAGCTGGAGCCGCTGCCCGGAACGGTCGCGATCGTGTGCGTGCTGATCGGGACGACGAGCTTCGACGGCGCGTCGCAGGGGCTGTGGAAGCAGGTCGGCCCGTCGATCACGCGCTGGTTCTCCGACCTCGGCTTCGGGCCGACGGCGGCCAACGAGCTGGCCGGGACGTTCGGCCTGCTCGTCGCGGTCGCGTTCGTCACGACCGCCTACCTCGTCGGCGTCCGGGCGATGTCCAACGCGGTGCGCCGGAGGGTGGCGCCGGTGCGCTTCGCCCACACGCTGGCGCCGATCGCGCTGGCCTACGTGGTCGCGCACTACTTCTCGTTGCTGGTGTTCCAGGGCCAGGCGATGATCCCGCTGGTCTCCGACCCGCTCGGCGACGGCGCGAACCTCCTGGGCACCGCGCACGACACCATCAACAACTCGCTGTTGTCCAATCACATGATCTGGTACGTCCAGGTCGCGGCGCTGATCCTGGGCCACATCGGCGGGCTGGTGCTCGCGCACGACCGGGCGCTCGTGCTGTTCAAGGGCCGCGCGGCGGCGCGCTCGCAGTACTGGATGCTGGCGATCATGATCGGCTTCACCAGCCTCGGGCTGTGGCTGCTGTCGACGGTCAGCACCAGCAGGTGACGCGGTGCGTCAGGGGCGGCTGATCGCGCCGGTGAGCGCGTCGATCAGCTGGTGCCGGCGCCTGGCGATCCAGCGGTCGTCGGAGAAGCGGACCTCGGCCTTCGCGAGCCGCTCGGGCGAGTAGCGGCGCCGCGCCCAGGGCGAGCCGGGCTGCGCGAGCCGGACCGCGCCGATCAGCGCGAAGATCGGGACGAACAGGCCGAGCACGCCGAGCAGGATCCGGCCCTTGACGAAGCACAACGCCGCCAGCAGCACGACGAGGCCGACGACGACCGCGGTCCCGGTCACCGAGCCGGGGTCGTCGAGGCCGAACGGGGTGGTCCCCGCGACGACCAGCGCCGCGAACGCGGTCGCGATGATCGTGGCGTCGATCGACCGCCGCCCCTCGTGCTCCCAGTAGACGTCCTGGAGGTGGACCCAGAGCGCGAACTCGTCCATCGTGAAGCCCGCGCCGACGCCGAAGCCGACGGCGGTCAGGTGCGCGAACGCGGTCCCCGGGGTGGCGGCGAAGCCGAGGAAGCCCGACAGCATCATCAGGCAGATGCCCCACACGAGGTGGTGGATGTGGACGTCGCCGCTGCGGACCGCGCCGGGCCACCACGCAACGCTGCGGCTCATCCGCGCGCTGGTCCGGATCGCCAGGAACGAGACGACGAACGCGAGCAGGCACAGGAACGCCGCCGCCGAGCTGTCCCGGCTGCGGTCGCCGAACGGGTCGACGCTGATGAGCGCTGCGTGCATCGCCCTGAAGAGGTAGCAGGTTGCGGCTCAGCGCTCGCCGGGGCGGCGGACGCGCTCGCCGGGCGCGATCGCCGCGCGGGTCACGGCCTCGGCGATCAGGAGGGCCGAGCAGCACTCGACGAGCAGCAGCGCGAGCAGGACGACGAGCTGCGTCGCGGCCGCGCGGGCGGGCGAGGCGCCGCCGAGGATCAGGCCGACGAACGTCCCGGGCAGCGTGACCAGGCCGGCGCTGCGGGTCTGGTCCAGGACCGGGATCAGCCCGCTGGTCACCGCGCGGCGGACGAACGGCGTGATGGCGGCGCGGGCCGGGTCGCCGAGGCAGAGGCGCGCCTCGATCTCGGGCGCGTCGTCGGCGAGGCTCTCGAGCAGGCGGCGGCCGGTGATCGTCGCGGCGGCCATCGCGCCGCCGATCAGGATCCCGGCGGTCGGGACGATCGAGCGCGCCGTGAACGAGAACGCGCCGACGGCGATCGCCAGCGCGGTGGCGGCCAGCGCGGGGAGGCCGATCGCCAGGACCGCGGCGCGGCGCGCGCGGGGGAGCGGGGTGAGGCGGCCGCCGCAGGTGATCCCGGCCGCGGTCAGCATGACCGCGACGAACGCGACCGCCAGCGGCGGGACCGAGAAGACGAGCGCGACCAGCGCCCCGACGGCGGCGAGCTGCACCGCGGCGCGCACGGCGGCGCGGCCGATCGCGGCCGACAGCTGCAGCCCCGCCCAGCGCGCGACGCCCGCGGCGGCGAGCGCGAACCCGGCGCCCGCGGCGACCTGGGTGGCGAGCTGCGTCGTCACAGCTGGTGCTCCACGTCGGCGAAGCGCGCGGACCAGGGGCGGTCGTGGGAGGCGACGAGGATCGCCAGGCCGTCGGCGGCCAGCGCGCGGAGGGTCGCGCCGATGTGGTCGGCGGTCTCGCCGTCGAGCGCGGCGGTCGGCTCGTCGAGCAGCAGGACCTCCGGGCGGCGGGTCAGCGCGCGGGCGATCGCGACGCGGGCGCGCTCGCCGCCCGACAGCTGCTGGGCGTCGCGGCCGGCGAACGCCTCGGCGTCCAGGCCCGCGGCGCGCAGGGCGGCGCCGCGGTCGCCGTCGGAGAGCCCTTGCAGGCCGTAGGCGAGGTTCGCGGCGACCGTCCCCGGCAGCATCACCGGCGTCTGGGCGACGAGCCCGACGCGCCGCCGCAGCTCCGGCGGCGCGAGCGCGCTCGTGTCCTGGTCGCCGAGCCGGACGGTGCCGCGCTCGATCGGGACCAGCCGGACCAGCGCCCGCAGCAGCGTCGACTTCCCCGACCCCGACGGCGCCAGCAGCGCCGTCACCGCGCCGCCGGGCACGTCGACCGAGACGCCGTCCAGGACGGTCCGGTCGCCGAGCACGACGACGAGATCTTGTACATGAAGGGCCACCGGCCCTCCAGACTCCCAGATCGGGCGGCGGGGGCCAGCCGGTGACTCCGGGCAGCACCGATGAGTTCCGGCGGCCGGGCTGGTCTTGAGCGCATGACCACTGATACGCATCCCGGCCGCCAGCTGTTCGTGACCCTCCCCGTGGCCGACGTCGACCGCAGCAGGGCGTTCTTCGCCGAGCTCGGGTTCTCGTTCGACCCGCGGTTCAGCGGCGAGGACGCCGTGTGCATGCTGGTCGGCGAGCAGGTGTCGGTGATGCTCGGGACCCGCGAGCGGGTTGGGGAGCTCTCCAAGCGCCCGCTCGCCGACCCCGCGACGCACGCGCTGGCGCTGTTCTCGTTCAGCGTCGGCACGCGCGAGGAGGTCGACACGGTCGCCGCGACCGCGCTGGCGGCGGGCGGGACCGAGGCCGACGAGGCCGAGGACCACGGCTTCATGTACACCCGCGCCTTCTTCGATCTCGACGGCCACGGCTGGCAGGTCATGTGGATGGCGCCGGCCGAGGCCCAGCAGAAGTAGGGTCTCGCCCATGGCTCAGAGCAACCTCGTCACGTCACTGGCGATCGCGCGGCTCGCGATCGGAGGATCCGCGTTCGCGACGCCGGGGTTGGCGGGGAGGGCGTTCGGGCTCGATCTGGAGGCCAACCCGCAGGCGCCGTACCTCGCGCGGCTGTTCGGCGTGCGCGACGCCGCGCTGGGGGTCGGGATCCTCACGAGCGAGGGCGACGCGCGGCGTCAGTGGGTCCTGATCGGCCTGGGCTGCGACGCCGCCGACGCGGTGGCCGGCCTCGCGGGTGCGCGTGCGGGCTACCTGCCGAAGGTCACCGCGGCGCTCGTCACGGGCGCGGCGGTGAGCGCGATCGCGCTGGGCGCCCTGGCGCTGCGCGACGCCGGCTGAGCCATGGCCAGCCCGATCGTCCGCGAGACCGTCAAGAAGCTGAAGGCGCGGCGGGCGCTGCTGCAGAGGCAGGTCAAGGGGCCGCTGGAGGAGCTGGCGCAGATCGAGGAGGACCTCGTCGCGCTCGGCGCGGCGGCCAGGCCGCGCCGCGCGGGCGGCGCGACGACGCGCCGGCCGGCCGGCGCCAACCAGTCGGCGATCCTGCGCGCGGTCCGCAACGGCGCGACCGAGCCGGGCGAGATCGTCGAGCAGACCGGCCTGGCGCCCGCGTCGGTGAGGTCGGCGGTGACCACGTACACCAACAAGCAGAAGCTCCTGACGCGCGGGCCCAACGGGCTCACGCTCACCAAGGCCGGCCGGACGAAGCTGGCCGAGCTCGAGGCCGCGCGGCAGGGCTAGCGCGCCGGTTCACCCGGTGCGAGTGATGCCGGGCGGCGCGGCGGCGGCGAGAGTGGGGGCATGGCCTGCCTGTTCGGGATCGTCGCGGGGTTCTTCCCGCGTGTCGCGCTGTTCATCGTGTGGATCACGACGGACCTGGTCGACCGGGCCTTCGGGCCGTGGATCCTGCCGTTGTTGGGGTTGATCTTCCTGCCCTTCACGACGTTGATCTACGTGTTGGCGTACTCGCCGGTGATCCACCTCGGCAACGGGCGCTGGTTGTGGGTCGCGCTGGCGTTCGCGTTCGAGCTGGCGGGCTACGCGGGCACGAACCGGGCGCGCGGCGCGCGCTAGTCCAGCGCGTGCAGCGGCGCGCTCACGCGTAGGACGATCCGCGTCTCGGTCTGCGCCGCGCCGGCCTCGCGGCGGATCGCGCGGATCGTGTGGTCGAGGTCGTCGGCGTCGCGGCAGGCGACGCGGACGTGGTAGTCGAAGCGGCCGGTGACGAACGCCAGCTCGCGCACGGCGGGCAGGGCCGAGATCGCCAGCTCGAACTTCTCGGGCGTGGTCTGGCCCTGGAGGCTGACGTCGATGAAGGCGTCCAGGCCGCGGCCGACGCCCTCCGGCGCGACGGTGATCGTGAAGCCGGTGATGACGCCGGCGCGCTCGAGGCGGCGGATCCGGTCGGCCGCACCGTGCGGGCTCAGGCCGACCTCGTCGCCGATCGAGGCGTACGAGGCTCTTCCGTTCTCACGAAGGAGGTTGAGGATCTTGAAGTCTGTGGCGTCGAGGCCTGTGGTTTCCACGGAGCTTTCCCAAGTTCCTTGTGCGACGGGGTGTGAGGAGCGCAGTATTGCGTGAAGTCCCTGGTTCCTGAAGGAGAGAGATCCGTGCGCATTGGCGTCCCCACCGAGATCAAGACCGACGAGTACCGCGTGGCCATCACGCCCGCGGGCGTTCGTGAGCTGGTCGATCGCGGCCATGAAGTCCTGATCCAGCACGACGCCGGCATCGGCTCGGCGATCCCCGACGAGGAGTACGCCGAGCAGGGCGCGCAGATCGTCCCGGACGCGGCGGCCGTCTTCGCCGGCAGCGACATGATCGTCAAGGTCAAGGAGCCGCAGCCGGTCGAGGTCGCGATGCTCGAGCCGCGCCACATCCTCTTCACCTACCTGCACCTCGCGCCCGACGCCGAGTTGACGCAGGGCCTGCGCGATTCCGGCGCGACCTGCATCGCCTACGAGACGGTCACGGACAAGAACGGCCGCCTGCCGCTGCTGGCGCCGATGAGCGAGGTCGCGGGCAAGATCGCGACGCAGGCCGGCGCGTTCATGTTGGAGAAGCCGCTGGGTGGGCGCGGGCTGCTGCTGGGCGGCGTCCCGGGCGTGGCCGCGGGCAAGGTCATGATCATCGGCGCGGGCGTCGTCGGCCTGACCGCCGCGGAGATCGCGCTGGGCATGGGCGCCGAGACCTACGTCTTCGACCGCTCGATCGACCGCCTGCGCGACGTCGACTTCCTGTTGAACAACGCGGCGTCGACGGTGTTCTCCACCACCTTGAACATCGAGAAGCTGCTGCCCGAGGTCGACCTCGTCGTCGGTGCCGTGCTCGTGCACGGCGCGAAGGCGCCGCACGTCATCACGCGCGACCAGCTCAGGTTGATGAAGAAGAACGCGGTGCTCGTGGACGTGTCGATCGACCAGGGCGGCTGCTTCGAGACGTCGCACCCGACGACGCACACGAACCCGACCTACGAGGTTGATGGCGTCACGCACTACTGCGTCGCCAACATGCCGGGCGCGGTGCCGATCACGTCGACCTTCGCGCTGACCAACGCGACGATGCCCTACGTGATCAAGCTCGCCGAGCAGGGCGCCCGCGCGGCGCTGGAGTCCGACCCGGGCTTCCTGGCCGGCCTCAACGTCGCCGCCGGCGAGGTCACCTACGCCCCCGTCGCCGCCGACCAGGGCCTCACCGCGGTCGACCCGGCCGAGGCGCTGGCGAAGGTCCCGGCCGCGGCCTAGCAGCACCACCGGCCTCGGCGTGCGCCGCCCTTCCGGGTGGCGCACGTCCGGTGGCTGCATCAAGATCCCGCGCGTGAACGAGTCCGGGCGGCGGTCGGTGATCTGGTGGGCGGGTGAGCGGGACGGCGTGACGCTGCCGGCGCTCGACCGGGAGGTCGTCGGGACGGTCGCGACGGCGCAGGCCGACGCGGCGCTCGCTGGTGTGGCGCGGCGGGACGGTTTCGGGCTGCTGCTCGAGGGTGAGGCGTGGAAGGCGCAGCTGGGGCCGGGGCATGGGCTGCGGACGGCGAGCTTCGAGGCGCTGGAGTGGGTCCGCGCGGGCGAACGGCATGCGCCGGAGGCGTGGTCGGCGGGCGAGTGCGAGGACTTCGCCGAGGCGTATGTCGATGCGCAGGTCCGGCGCGGCGCGACGCTGCTGGTGACGCCGGGGCATGACGGCGTCGCGCGCCGGGATGTGGAGCTGGCGGAGTTGGCCGCCGAGCATGTGCGGGCGAAGGCGCTGCGTGAGCCGGCCGCTGGCGACGCGCGCGCGGTTCGGCGCGAGTTGTACGCCTCGGTTCGCGTGCGGGTGGACCGTGTCGACGTGGCGGAGCTGGTCGATGCCTACACGTCGGTCGACGTCGATGGCTTCGTCGTGTGGGCGTCCGGCGAGGTCGAGCGGCTGTTGGCGCTGGTCGACGGGCTCGGCGTCGCGACGGGCAGGCCGGTCGTCGTCGCGGGCGCGGGCCCGTTCTGGCAGCTCGCGCTGAGCCGCGGGGCGGCGGGCGCGGTGCATGGTCTCGGCGACGGCGTCTACCACGGCGCGGTCCTCGGGAGCGTCGGGGACGAGGTCACGCTGCGCCGGCTCTTCATGCTGCGCAACTGCGACTGCGGTGCTCACGACGCGAGCACGCCGCCGCGGGGCGACGAGGAGATCCGCGCGCACGACCTCTGGTGGGCGATGAAGGAGGCGCGCTGGGCGTGCCTGCCGGACACCGGCCGCGCGATGTTCACCCTGACGCTGCGCGCCGCCGCCGCGAAGACCAACCGGGAACGGCTGGGCCTCGCGCCGCTGGAGAGCGGCTGGCGCGTCCTCGTCGGCGAGGACGAAGAACGCGCCGAGGACGACGGCGGCGCCTGACCTCGCGTCAGGCGTCCAGCGGCGCCTCGGCGCGCAGGGTGGCGTAGGCCCACTCGGTCATCGTCGTGTCGTCGAGGACGGCGGCCTGCTCCCAGCGGCGGGCCTGGTCGAGGTCGCCGGAGAGGAAGATCTCGGGGCCGCCGGCGGCGGTCAGGAGGTTCGTGAGGCGGGAGGGGAGCCGGATGAGCTCCTCATCGCGGTCGTCGGGCTCGGCGGTCGTCGTCAGCGACCGGAGGTAGAGCGCCGAGGCGTTGTCGAGCGCGGTGTGGACGGTCGCCGCGGACGCGCAGGCGTCGAGCCACTCGACGCCGTCGTGGCAGATCTCCTGCAGCAGCAGGCCGTGCTCGGCCAGCAGGCAGCCCGCGGTCCCGACCGCCAGGCCGAGCTCGGCGGCGGCGTCGCGCAGCAGCTCGCGGCTGGCAGCTGAGACCGGCCAGCGCTCCAGCCGGTCGCTCGGGCGGCCGCGATGCGGGAGCCGCTGGAGGGCGCGCGGCGCCGGTGGATGAAGTTCTAGGACTTGGCCGGATCTCACGTTGTTCATTATTGTCCGCTGTCCGGACAGAATGAGGAACGACGCGCGCCAGCTCATCGCCACGATCTCGGAGGAGGGGACCGACGCCCTCGTCCGTCAGCTCCGCGACGGCGCGCGCACCGAGACCGAGCTGCGCCGCGCGACCGAGCTGAGCCACCGCGGCGCGCACGAGCGCCTCGCGAGGCTGCAGGGACTCGGCGTGATCGAGGAGACGACCCGCACGACGACCGGCCCCGGCCGCCCGCCGCGCGAGTGGAAGCTGACGAACGCGACGGCGATCGATCGCTTCCTCAAGCAGGCCGAGGCGCTCGGCCGCGCGCTGAAGGCGAAGCGCTAGGTGCGGCGGCCGGCGAGGCCGCGGGCGATGGAGGCTGCGGCGCGGGAGACGTGGTCCGCCAGGTCGGTGCGGGATGCGTCGTCCGGCGCGGCGTCGTCGGGGAACGTCAGGGCGACGGCGGCGATGGGGTGGCCGGCGTGATCGATCACGGCGGCGGCGACGGAGGCGAAGCCCTCGGTCACCAACCCGTCTTCGACGGCGTGGCCGCGGCGGCGGGTCTCGGCGAGGGTGCGGGACAGCTCGGTCACCGACTGCGGGCCGCGGCCCTCGCGCAGGACCATCGTCGTCCTGGAGGGGAAGAGCGCCCGGACCTGCGCGGGCGGGAGCGCCGCGAGCATCGCCAGGCCGCTCGCCGTCAACTGCGCGGGGAGGCGGACGCCGACGTCGGTCACCAGGCTCGGCCGCCCGGGCGCCCGCTCCTCGATCACGTACAGGACGTCGCTCCCGTGCAGCACCGCGAAGTGGCCGTTGTGCCCCGTCGCGCCCACGAGCCGTGACAACGCCGGCGCCGCCAGCCACCGCAACGGCTCCTGCCGCGCGTAGGCCGAGCCCAGCTCGAACGCCGCCACGCCGAGCCCGTAGCGCCGCTCCTCCGGCAGGTGGACGACGAACCCCTCCGCGCGCATCGCCCCGAGCAGGTGGTACACCGTCGACCGCGGCAACCCCAGCTCACGCGCGATCGTCGCCGCCGGCGTCGGCGCCGCCTGGCGCGCGAGGAACTGGAGCACTCGCAGGGTCTGCGTGGCGGCGGGGACGTTCGACACCGGACCACTGTCTCAGATCCCAGACACAAGCGCGCCGGATCGCTGGCACACGACGCGCGAGAGGCATCTAATCCCGCCCATGACCAGCCGTGCCTCCGTTCGCGCCCCCCGCGGGACCGAGCTGTCCTGCGTCTCCTGGCCCCAGGAGGCCGCGATGCGCATGTTGATGAACAACCTCGACCCCGAGGTCGCCGAGCGCCCGGAGGACCTCGTCGTCTACGGCGGCACCGGCCGCGCCGCGCGCTCGTGGGAGGCGTTCGACGCGATCGTCCGCACGCTCAAGACCCTGGCCGACGACGAGACGCTGCTCGTGCAGTCCGGCAAGCCCGTCGGCGTCTTCCGCACCTCGGAATGGGCGCCGCGCGTCCTGATCGCCAACTCCAACCTCGTCCCCGACTGGGCCAACTGGGACGAGTTCCGCCGCCTCGAGGCCGAGGGCCTGACCATGTACGGCCAGATGACCGCCGGCTCCTGGATCTACATCGGGACCCAGGGCATCCTGCAGGGCACCTACGAGTGCCTCGCCGAGATCGCCCGCCGCAGGTTCGGCGGCACGCTGGCCGGGACGATCACGCTGACCGCCGGCCTCGGCGGCATGGGCGGCGCGCAGCCGCTGGCGGTCACGCTCAACGAGGGCGTCGCGCTGTGCGTCGAAGTTGATGCACAACGCCTGAAGCGCCGCATCGACGAGCGCTACCTCGACGAGCGCGCCGACGATCTGAACGACGCCGTCGAGCGCTGTCGCGCCGCGGCGCGCGACAGGCGCCCCCTCTCCGTCGGCGTCGTCGGCAACGCCGCGACCATGTTCCAGCAGTTGCTCGACATGGGCTTCGAGGCCGACATCGTCACCGACCAGACCAGCGCCCACGACCCGCTCGACGGCTACGTCCCCGACACCACCGACGACGCCGACGCCCTGCGCGCCGAGGACCCCGAGGAGTACGTCAAGCGCGCCCGCCGCTCGATGGCCGCCCACTGCGCCGCGATGGTCGGCTTCAAGGACGCCGGCGCCGAGGTCTTCGACTACGGCAACTCGCTGCGCGCCGAGGCCAAGCTCGGCGGCTTCGAGCGCGCGTTCGACTACCCCGGCTTCGTCCCCGCCTACATCCGCCCGCTGTTCGCCGAGGGCAAGGGCCCGTTCCGCTGGGTCGCGCTCTCCGGCGATCCCGCCGACATCGCCGCGACCGACCGCGCGGTCCTGGAGGAGTTCCCGGACGACGAGCCGCTCGCGCGCTGGATCGCGGCCGCCGGCGAGCACGTCGCCTTCCAGGGCCTGCCCGCCCGGATCTGCTGGCTCGGCTACGGCGAGCGCCACCGCCTCGCGTTGCGCTTCAACAGGATGGTCGCCGACGGCGAGCTCAAGGCGCCGATCGTGATCGGCCGCGACCACCTCGACTCCGGCTCGGTCGCCTCGCCCTACCGCGAGACCGAGGGCATGAGGGACGGCTCGGACGCGATCGCCGACTGGCCGCTGCTCAACGCGCTGACCGCGGCGTCGTCGGGCGCGACGTGGGTGTCGATCCACCACGGCGGCGGCGTCGGCATCGGCCGCTCGATCCACAGCGGGATCGTGATCGTCGCCGACGGCACCGAGCTCGCCGCCCAGAAGCTGGAGCGCGCGCTGACCAACGACCCCGGGATGGGCGTCATCCGCCACGCCGACGCGGGCTACGACCGGGCGATCGAGGTCGCGGCCGAGCGCGGCGTCCGGATCCCGATGCAGGAGTCCTAGGTGGCGGTCCTGCCGATCGTCCAGGTCGGGCACCCGGTCCTGCGCGAGCGCGCGCGGGAGGTGTCGGCGGAGGAGCTGGCGTCTGACGCGTTCCAGCAGTTCATCGACGACTTGGTGGACACGATGCGGGACGCGGGCGGCGCGGGCCTGGCCGCCAACCAGGTCGGCGACACGCGCCGCGTCGCGGTGATCGAGGTGCGGCAGCCGCACCCGCGCTACCCGTACAAGCCGGAGATCCCGCTGACGGTGATCGTCAACCCCGTGCTCACCCCGATCGGTGACGAGCGCTTCGCGATCAACGAGGGCTGCCTGTCGGTCCCGGACCTGCGCGGCGACGTCGAGCGCTTCGTGACGGTGCGCGCGCAGTGGCTGGACCGCGACGGCGTCGCGCACGACGAGGAGCGCCGCGGCCTGACCGCGGGGACGTTCCAGCACGAGGTCGACCACCTCGACGGCGTCATGTTCCTGGACCGCGTGCGCGACCCGGCGACGTTCTCGACGTGGGCGGAGTTCGACGCGCACCGGCGCGCGGACTTCGTGAAGCGGGCCGAGGCGCTGGTGGAGCGGGTGGGATCGTGAGCGCGCAGCGGTACTGGTGCGAGCGGGCGTGGGTCGACGGGGCGGTGACCGACGGTGTTGTGCTGGACGTCGATGGCGGCGTGCTCGCCAGGGTCGCGGCGGGGGCGAGGGAGGCCGGCGACGAGGTCCTGCGCGGCCTGACGATCCCGGGGCTGGCGAACGCCCACTCGCACGCGTTCCAGCGCGCGCTGCGCGGCCACACGCAGACCGGCACCGGCTCGTTCTGGACCTGGCGCGAGCAGATGTACGCCTTGGCCACGCGCCTGGACCCGGACCAGCTGCACGCGATCGCCCGCGCCGCGTTCGCCGAGATGGCGCTGGCGGGCGTGACGGTCGTCGGCGAGTTCCACTACGTCCACCACGCGCCCGACGGCACGCCCTACGCCGACCCCAACGAGACCGGGCGGGCGATGATCGCCGCGGCCGCCGAGGCGGGGATCCGGATCACGCTGCTCGACACGTGCTACCTGCACGGCGGGGTGGACCGCTTCCGCGACGCGGACGTCCACGGGTGGGCCGAGCGCGTCGATGGGCTGAAGGACGATGACAACGTGCGCGTTGGCGCGGCGATCCACTCGATCCGGGCGGTCGAGCCGGACGAGGCCGCGGTCGTCGGCGCGTGGGCGGCCGGGCGGCCGCTGCACGCGCACGTCTCCGAGCAGCCGCGGGAGAACGCGGAGTGCCTGGAGCGGTACGGTGCGACGCCGGCCGCGCTGCTGCCGGTCGCCGAGAACTTCACCGCCGTGCACGCGACCCACCTGACCGATGAGGACGTCGAACGACTTTCCGTGGGGACGATCTGCCTCTGCCCGACGACCGAGCGCGACCTCGCCGACGGCGTCGGCCCGGCTCGCCGGCTCGCCGGCGCGGGCGCGCGGCTGTCCGTCGGCAGCGACTCGCACACGGTGATCGACCTGTTCGAGGAGGCGCGCGCGATCGAGCTCGACGAACGCCTGGTGACCGGCGTCCGCGGCCATCACCGCGCCTCCGAGCTGCTCGACGCCGCGACCCGCGGCGGCTACGCCTGCCTCGGCTGGCCCGACGGCGGCCGCCTCGCGACCGGCGCCCTGGCCGACTTCGTGACCGTCGCAACCGACACCATCCGCACCGCCGGAACCCCACCGGAGGCGCTGGTCTTCAGCGCGACGGCCGCCGACGTCCGCGAGCTCGTCGTCGCCGGCCGCCGCGTCGTCCGCGACGGCCGCCACACCACCATCGACGTCGCCCGCGAGCTGACGGAGGCGATCGCGCGATGACCCACCCGATGAGGCGCACGAGGACGCGCGGCCCGGCCAGGCGGGGCGGCGGCGCGAGGAAGCGCTCGCTGGTGATCGAGAACATCGGGTTGCTCGTTACGCAGGATCCGGAGCTGGGTGAGCGGCGGGATGTGGCGGTGGTCGTCGAAGATGGTGTGGTTGCTGCGATCGTCGATGGGGCGTCCGGCGTTGCTGCTGATGAGCGGTTGGATGCCGGTGGGCGGTGTGTGGTTCCGGGGTTCGTGGATTCGCATACGCATCTGGTCTTCGCGGGCGACCGGGGTGAGGAGTTCGCGGCGCGGATGGCGGGGGCGCCGTATGCGGCGGGTGGCATTGGTGTTACGACTGCCGCTACGCGGGCCGCGAGCACCGAGGAGCTCGTCGCGCTGGCGCAGGCGCGGAAGGTGGAGGCGTGGCGGTGTGGGATCACGCATCTGGAGATCAAGTCGGGTTATGGGCTCGATGTCGAGGGGGAGCGGCGGCTGTGTGAGGCCGCGAGCGCGCTGACGGATGACGTCACGTTCCTGGGCGCGCATCTGGTGCCGAAGGAGTGGGAGCAGGATCCGGATGGATATGTCGATCTGGTCTGCGGCGAGATGCTCGCCGCATGCGCGCCGTTCGCGAAGTGGATCGATGTCTTCTGCGAGGAGGGGGCGTTCGACGCCGACCAGTCGCGGCGTGTCCTCGAAGCGGGGCGCGAGGCCGGCCTCGGCCTCCGCGTGCATGGCAATCAACTTGGCTACGGCGAGGGCGTGCGGCTGGCGTGCGAGCTGGGTGCGGCGTCGGTCGATCACTGCACCTACCTGACCGATGCGGATGTGGAGGCGCTCGCGGGGAGTGACACGGTGGCGACCCTGCTGCCCGCCACCGACTTCTCCACCCGCCAGCCCTACCCGGACGCGCGCCGCCTGCTCGACGCCGGCGCGCACGTCGCCGTCGCGACGAACACCAACCCGGGGTCGAGCTACACGCAGTCGATGGCGTTCTGCCTCGCGCTCGCCGTCCGCGACATGCACATGACGGTCGATGAGGCGCTCGCCGCCGCGACGACCGGGGGTGCCAAAGCGCTCCAGCGCACCGACCTCGGCCACCTCGGGATCGGCGCCCGCGGCGACGCGGTCGTCCTCGACGCGCCGTCGCCGACGCACCTCGTCTACCGCCCGGGGATGGACCTCGTCGCGGCCACGATCTCAGGCGGCGAGGTCGTCCACTCCCGCTACCAGGGCGAGGGCTTGTAGTCCTTCAGGAACACGCCGTGGAGGTCCTCGCCCGCCTCGCCGCGGACGATCGGGTCGTAGACACGCGCCGCGCCGTCGACCAGGTCCAGCGGCGAGTGGAAGCCATCGTCCGCCAGCCGCATCTTCGTCGGGTGCGGCCGCTCGTCGGTGATCCAGCCGGTGTCGACGGCGGTCATCAGGATCCCGTCGGTCAGCAGCTCGGTCGCGCTCGTGCGCGTCAGCATGTTCAGCGCCGCCTTGGCCATGTTCGTGTGCGGGTGGCCGGGACCCTTGTAGCCGCGCGCGAACTGGCCCTCCATCGCCGACACGTTGACCACGTAGGTCCGCCGCGCGGGCGAGGCGGCGAGCGCAGGCCGCAGCCGGCTGATCAGGATGAACGGCGCGGTCTGGTTGCAGAGCTGGACCTCGAGCAGCTCGACCGGATCGACCTCGCCGACCACCTGGCTCCACGAGTTGTGCGCGTGCAGGTCCGGGATCAGCCCGCCCGCGTCGATCGCGGTCCCCGCCGCGACCCGCTCCGGCGAGTCCGACCCGGACGTCAGCGCCAGCGCGGCGAGCGCGTGCGGCGTCGGCGCCCAGTGGTCCCCATCGCCGAGCGCAGCGCCGCCGGCAGCGGCCGTCCCGTCACGCCCGAGCGTCACGATCTCCGGCAGCGGCCCCTCCGGCAACGGCACCTGCGCGGTCGCCGCCAGGTGCGCGTAGGCCGCGGGCGACCGCCTCACGGTCTGGGCCGCGTTGTTGATGAGGATGTCCAGGTGCCCCTGCGCGGCGACGTCGTCGGCCAGCGCGATCACCTGCCCGGGATCGCGCATGTCGAGCCCGACGATCCGCAGCCGGTGCAGCCACTCGCCGCTGTCCTCCATCGCCGCGAAGCGCCGCACCGCGTCGTTCGGGAACCGCGTCGTGATCGTCGTGTGCGCGCCGTCGCGCAGCAGCCGCAACGCGATGTACATCCCGATCTTCGCGCGCCCGCCCGTCAACAGCGCTCGGCGCCCCGTCAGGTCGGTCCGCGCGTCGCGCCGCGCATGGTTCTCGGCCGCGCAGTCGGGGCAGAGCTGGTGGTAGAACGCGTCGACCTCGACGTAGCGCTGCTTGCAGACGTAGCAGCCCCGCGCGCGCCGCAGCGTTCCCGCGCGCGTGCCGGAGACGACGCTGGACGTCAGAGCCAGCCCGCGCGTCTCGTCGTCCACGCGTCCCGGCGCGCCGGTCGCCGTCGCGGCCGTCACCGCGTCGTCGTGGCGGCGCTCCTCCGAGCGCCGCTCGGCGCGCCGCTGCTCCTTGACCGCCTTGAACAGGCGGCCGACGGCGCGGCGCACCGCCACCGCGTCGGGGTGCTCGCTGGGGAGCTGCTCGACCTCGGCCAGGACGCGGAGCGCGTCGGCGAGGCGGTCGGGGGCGATGCCATCCATGTCGCGCAACAGCGTAGAGCGATGCGCGCGCCGCGCTCGCTAGCGTCCCGTGCGACCGATGTCCCTCGCCGACGCGCTTCCCCAGACCGCCAGCCCCGACGCGCTCTTCGACGCGTTCACCGAATGGGCCATCTCCCAGGGCCTGAGCCTCTACCCGCATCAGGAGGAGGCGGCGATCGAGCTGTTCAGCGACAACAACGTCGTGCTCGCCACGCCGACCGGCTCGGGCAAGTCGATGGTCGCGATCGCCGCGCACTTCGCGGCGCTCGCCCAGGACCGCCGGACGTTCTACACCGCGCCGATCAAGGCCCTGGTGTCCGAGAAGTTCTTCGCGCTGTGCGCGGTCTTCGGCGCCGAGAACGTGGGGATGCTGACCGGCGACGCCTCGGTCAACCCGAACGCGCCGATCATCTGCTGCACGGCCGAGGTGCTCGCGAACATCGCGCTGCGCGAGGGCAGCGGCGCCGACGCCGGCCAGGTCGTGATGGACGAGTTCCACTTCTACGCCGACGGCCAGCGCGGCTGGGCCTGGCAGGTCCCGCTGCTGAGCCTGCCCCAGGCGCAGTTCCTGCTGATGTCGGCCACGCTCGGCGACGTGCGTGAGATCGCGACCGACCTCACGCGTCGCACCGGACGCGAGACCGTCACGATCGACGACGCCCAGCGCCCGGTCCCGCTGACCTACTCCTGGTCGCTGGACCCGCTGCACGAGAAGCTCGAGGAGCTCGTCTCGATCGACCAGGCGCCGGTCTACGTCGTGCACTTCACCCAGGCCGCGGCGCTGGAGCGCGCGCAGTCGCTGCTCTCCGCCAAGCTCTGCACGCGCGAGGAGCGCGACGCGATCGCGCGCGAGATCGGCGCCTTCCGCTTCACCGCCGGCTTCGGCCGCACGCTCTCCAAGCTCGTCCGGGCGGGCATCGGCGTCCACCACGCCGGGATGCTCCCGCGCTACCGCCGCCTCGTCGAGCAGCTCGCGCAGACCGGGTTGTTGAAGGTCATCTGCGGGACCGACACGCTCGGCGTCGGGATCAACGTCCCGATCCGCACGGTCCTCTTCACCGGCCTGGCGAAGTTCGACGGGACCCGGCAGCGCCTCCTGAAGGCGCGCGAGTTCCACCAGATCGCGGGCCGCGCCGGGCGCGCCGGGTTCGACACGTCCGGCTACGTCGTCGTCCAGGCGCCCGAGCACGTGATCGAGCGCACGCGCGCGCTCGCCAAGGCCGGCGACGACCCCAGGAAGCGCCGCAGGGTCCAGACCCGCAAGCCGCCCGAGGGCGAGGTCGGCTGGACCGAGGAGACGTTCGAGCGCCTGCGCGACGCGGTCCCGGAGGCGCTCGTCTCGCGCATGCGGGTCGACCACGCGATGATCCTCAACGTCGTCAACCAGCCCGCCGACCCGGTCGAGACGATGCGCGCGTTGATGGAGGACAACCACGAGGACGAGCGCGGCCGCACGCGCCTGTCCGAGCAGGCCCAGGCGCTGGGGACCGAGCTGCTCGACGCGGGCGTCATCGAGTGGCTGCCCGCGCCCGACCCCGACGGCCGCACGCTCCAGCTCGCCGTCGACCTGCAGGAGAACTTCGCGCTCAACCAGCCGCTGGCGTCGTTCGCGCTCTCGGCCTTCGAGCTGATCGACCCGGAGTCCGAGTCCTACGCCTACGACGTCCTGTCGGTCGTCGAGGCGATCCTCGACGACCCGTTCCCGGTGCTCAGCGCCCAGGCGTTCAAGGCGCGCGGCGAGGCGGTCGCCGAGATGAAGGCCGAGGGCATCGAGTACGACGAGCGCATGGAGCTGCTGGAGGAGGTCACCTACCCCAAGCCGCTCGACGAGCCACTGCGCGAGGCGCTCGGGATCTTCCGCGAGACGCACCCGTGGGTGCGCGACTCCGACCTGTCGCCGAAGTCGGTCGTGCGCGACATGTACGAGTGGGGGCGGACGTTCACCGAGTTCGTCGCCTACTACGGGCTCGCGCGCTCCGAGGGGCTGGTGCTGCGGTACTTGAGCAACGCCTACCGCGCGCTGCGCCAGACCGTGCCGGAGGCGATCCGGACCGACGAGCTGGACGACATCATCGACTGGCTGGGGGAGACGGTCCGGCAGACCGACTCGAGCCTTTTGGATGAATGGGAGGCTTTGACCGATCCGGAAGCCGTCGCGCGGGCGGTCGCCGCGCAGGAGGCGGGCGAGGGCCCGCCGCCGCCGCGGCCGATCACCGCCAACGTGCGCGCGTTCACCGTGATGGTGCGCAACGCGATGTTCCAGAAGGTCGCGCTGGCCGCGCGCGACCGCTACGGTGACCTGGCCGAGCTGGACGCCGCGGCGGGGGCGCTGACCGACCCGCCGACGCGCGTGACGATGAACGTCGGCGACTGGGAGGACGCGCTCGGCGCCTACTGGGACGAGCACGAGTCGATGGGCTCGGGCCCGGACGCGCGCTCGCCGCGGCTGCTGCTGATCGACCGCGATCCGGCCGACGCGGAGGACGGGCGTCGCGTCTGGAGCGCGCGGCAGATCGTCGACGACCCCGAGGGCCACCACGATTGGGCGATCGTGGCGACCGTCGACCTCGACGCCTCCGACGCGGCGGGCGAGCCGGTCATCCACACCATGTCGTTCTCGTCGGCGGCGTTCCCGGACTAGGAGCGCCGCGTGACCAGCGGCGCCAGCGCCGTGCGGGCGAACGCCCGGATCTCGTCGTCGTCGCGCAGGTCGATCCGGCGGCTGGGGATCAGCAGGTAGCTGAGCGTCAGCCGGACGAGCGCGTCGGCGAGCAGGTCGGCGTCGCTCTGCGGGATCTTGCCGCGGCGCTGCCCGGACCGCAGTCGCTGCGCGACGAAGTCGGTCCCGATCTCGAACGCGGACGGCTCGCCCGCGCGCAGCGCGTCGACCAGCGCCTGGGACTCCATCCGGGCCAGGCGGTCGAGCAGCGGGTGGGTCGTGAAGTAGCGCACGACGAAGAAGAACGCCTCGACGACGCTGGTCGCGGGGTCGCTCGTGGCGGCGATCGCCGCGCGCAGCTGGGCCAGGAAGCGCTGGGTCTCGCGCGCGAGCAGGCGCTCGACCACGGCGTCCTTGGTCTTGAAGCGGCGGAACACGGTGGCGCGGCCGACGCCGGCGCGGGCGGCGATGTCGTCGATGCTCGTGCGCCCGGCGCCGAAGGCGCTGATCAGCTCCAGCGCGGCGTCGAGGATGCGGTCGTCGATCGCGGCCTCGTCGCCCGCGGCGGCGGGGTGCGCGAGCGCGCGGGCGAGCGCGGGGCCCAGCGTGGGGTCGGTCGTGGCCACGCGTCCGAGTCTAACGGCTGCCGGAGACGGTGATACCCAAACCGTCTTTGCAGTATCGTCGCGCCGCATGGACGGTCAACCCGATCAGGCCTGCCGCGCGACGATCGAGACCGGTGCGCCGGTCGCGGCCGCACGCGCCGCGCTGGGCGACCTCGCGCTGATCCCGGAGTGGATGACGACGCACGGCGGCTGGCGCGGCACGCCGCCCGGCGCGGCCACCGAGGGCACGGTCTTCATCCAGCAGGTGATGTTGATGGGGATCCCGGCCGATGTCGAGTGGACGGTGTCGAGCGCCGAGGACGCCGGCGTGGTCCTGTCGGGCGTGGGGCCGATGGGGCTGACGTTCGTGTTCGACATGACGGTCGAGGACGCGGGCGACGGCGGGTCGCGGATCGCGATCGGCGCGGAGCTGCGCGGCGATCCGGTCAAGGGCCCGATGGGCGCGTCGATCGCGCGTGGCCTGGAGGACGGGCTGCAGGAGTCGCTGGAGCGGCTGGCCGCGCTGCTGGCCGGCGGCGCGGGCGGCGCGGGCGCGGGGGAGTCCGGCAGTGCCGTCCTCCATGTCGCCTCCGGGCGCCGCCTGGACCCGTCGACGCCGGTGATCGTCGGCGCCGGGCAGCTCGCCCAGCGCGAGCCCGACGCGACGCGCGACCCGGCCGCGCTGGCCGCGGCGGCGCTGCAGCGCGCCGAGGAGGACTCCGGGAGCACGGGCCTGCTCGCCCAGGCCGACGCGGTCTACGCGGTCGCCAGCGCCTCGTGGCCCTACCGCGACATGGCAGCGCTGGTCGGCGAGCGGGTCGGCGCGCAGCCGCGCGAGACCGTCCAGTCGGCGCGCTTCGGCGGCAACGCCGGCCAGCTCCTGGTCAACGAGGCCGCGCAGGCGATCGCCGACGGCGACGCGACGGTCGTGCTCGTCTGCGGCGCGGAGGCCGGCGCGACGCTGGCCGCCGTCCAGCGCGCGGGCGACGGCACGCCCGCCTGGCCCGAGCAGCCCGCGGGCACCCGCCCGGACCGCGTGCTCGGCAGCGAGCGCGAGGCCAACCACCGCGCCGAGGGCGCCGCCGGGCTCGGCGCGCCGGTCTACATGTACGCGTTGATCGAGTCCGCGGTGCGAGCGGCCAACGGCGCGACGCGCGAGGAGCACGACGCGGCGATCGCGCAGCTGTGGGCCGGCCTCTCGGAGATCGGCGCGACCAACGAGCACGCCTGGCAGCCGCAGGCCTTCACCGCGCAGCAGCTCGCAACGGTCGCGGAGTCCAACCGGATGGTCTCGACGCCGTACCGCAAGCTGATGTGCGCGAACCTCCAGGTCGACCTCGCCAGCGGCCTGATCCTCACCAGCGTCGCGGCGGCGCAGGCCGCGGGCGTCCCGCAGGAGCGGTGGGTGTTCCCGCACGCGGGCGCCGCCGCCGACGACGAGTGGTTCGTCGCCGAGCGCGGCGCGCTGGCCGCCTCGCCCGCGATCCGGACGATCGGCGCCGCGGCGCTGGACCACGCGGGCGTCGCGATCGACCAGGTCGACCACGTCGACCTCTACTCCTGCTTCCCGGCGGCGGTCCAGATCGCGGCGGCCGAGCTGGGCCTCCCGGTCGGCGACCCGGACCGGCCGCTGTCGCTGACCGGCGGGCTGACGTTCGCGGGCGGGCCGGGCAACAACTACGGCGGCCACGCGATCGCGACGATGGTCCAGCGGCTGCGCGACGAGCCGCAGGCCCGCGGCCTGACGACGTCGCTGGGCTGGTACCTGACCAAGCACGCGATCGGGATCTACTCCGCGACGCCGCCGGAGCGGCCGTTTCACTCGCTGCACCCGGTCGTCGCGCCGGAGCACACGCGCCCCGTCGCCGAGGAGCACGACGGGCCTGCGGTCGTCGAGGCCTACACGGTCCAGTACGGTCGCGACGGTGAGCCCGAAGCGGCGATCATCAGCGCGATCACGCCGACCGGCGCCCGGGCGCTCGTCCGCAGCCGCCAGCCGGACGTGCTCGCCGATGCGGTCGCCCACGACATCCTCGGCTGGACGGCCGACGTGAGCGGCGCCGACACGATCGCCTTCACGCAGCGCGCCGCCGCGCCGCTGCCCGGCCCGCCGCCGCCGAGCGTGCTCGTCGAGGACCGCGGGCCGGTCCGGATCATCACGCTCAACCGCCCGCACCGCCGCAACGCGATCGACCTCGCGACCGCGCAGCTGCTGGAGCGCGTGATCGACGCGTTCGAGGCCGACCCGGCCGTGACCGTCGCGATCCTCACCGGCGCCGAGGGCAGCTTCTGCGCGGGCATGGACCTGAAGGCGGCGGCCGCCGGCCAGTTCCCGATCACCGAGCGGCGCGGGCCGCTGGGGATGACGCGGATGCCGATCGCCAAGCCCGTGATCGCCGCCGTCGAGGGGCACGCGCTCGCGGGCGGCTGCGAGCTGGCGCTGACCGCCGACCTGATCGTCGCCGCGCGCGACTCGTCGTTCGGGATCCCGGAGCCCAAGCGCGGCCTCGTCGCCGCGGCGGGCGGCGTGCTGCGCCTCGCGCAGCGGCTGCCGCGCGCGGTCGCGACCGAGCTCGCGCTCACCGGCGCGCCGATGAGCGCCGAGAAGCTCGCGGGCTTCGGGCTCGTCAACCGGCTCGCCGAGCCCGGCCACGCGCTCGACGTCGCGCTGCAGCTGGCCGCCGAGATCGCGGTCAACGCGCCGCTGTCGCTGCTGGCCAGCAAGCAGATCATCGCCGCGGCGCCCGACTGGAGCACCGAGGAGGCGTTCCAGCGCCAGGCCGAGGTCGCAGGCGCGGCGATGGCCTCCCAGGACGCGCAGGAGGGCATGCGCGCGTTCGTCGAGAAGCGCGAGCCCGTGTGGCAGGGCCGATGAGCCCGTCGGTCGCCGTCATCGGGACCGGCTTCGGCGGCCTGGCCGCGGTGATCGAGCTCAAGCGCCGCGGCTTCGACGACATCGTCGTCCTGGAGAAGGCCGACGGCGTCGGCGGCACCTGGCGCGAGAACACCTACCCGGGCGCGGCGTGCGACGTCCCGTCGCCGTTCTACTCCTACTCGTTCGAGCCCAACCCGCACTGGCCGAACCGCTTCTCGCGCCAGCCGGCGATCCTCGAGTACATCAACAAGGTCGCCGACACCTATGACATCCGGCGCCACGTGCGCTTCGGGACCGAGGTCACCGGCGCGGACTTCGACGCGGTGACCGGGAGGTGGACGGTCGCGGTCAGCAGCGGCGAGCCGGTCGTCGCCGACGTGCTCGTCTCCGCGGTCGGCCAGCTCTCGAGGCCCTCGATCCCGGACCTCCCGGGGCTGGAGACGTTCGCGGGCCCCGCGTTCCACTCCGCGACCTGGGACCACGACGTCGACCTCACCGGCAAGCGCGTCGCGGTGATCGGGACCGGCGCCAGCGCCGTCCAGTTCGTCCCGCAGATCCAGCCGCGGGTCGGGCGTATGACGGTCTTCCAGCGCTCGGCGCCTTACGTCATCCCGCGCCCGGACCGCGAGTTCGGCCGCTGGCACCACCGCCTGTTCGAGCGCGTGCCCGCGACCGAGCTGGCCGAGCGCGCCACCTGGTACGGCCTCGTCGAGGGCCTGAGCGTCGCGTGGGTCTACGCGAGGCCGCTGGCCGCGGCGCTCCGGGCGTGGTCGAAGCGGCACATGAGGCGCGGGACGAGGGCGAAGCCCGGGCTGTTCGAGCGGGTCTGGCCCGACTACGCGATCGGCTGCAGGCGGATCCTGTTCTCCGACGACTACCTGCCGGCGCTCGCCGCGCCGAACGTCGAGCTCGTCACCCAGCCGGTGACCGCGGTCACGCCGCGCGGCGTCGTCACCGCCGACGGGACCGAGCACCCGGCCGACGTGCTGATCTGGGGAACGGGCTTCAACGTTCAGGACTTCCTCGCGCCGATGGCGATCACCGGCGCGGGCGGCGTCGCGCTCCAGGACCAGTGGCGCGACGGGGCGCGCGCCTACTACGGCATGACCGTCCCGAACTTCCCCAACCTGTTCGTGTTGTACGGCCCGAACACCAACACCGGCGGCGGGTCGATCATCTACTTCCTCGAGGCCCAGGCCGCCTACCTCGGCGACTACGTCTCCCACCTCGCGGCGACCGGCCGGCCGCTGGCGGTCAAGCCCGCGGTCGAACAGGCCTACGACGAGCGGATCCAGGAACAGCTGCGCGGCAGCGTCTGGAGCCGCTGCACCTCCTGGTACCGCCAGGCCGACGGCCGCATCACCGCCAACTGGCCGCTGCTCGGCGCCCAGTACCGCAGGCAGGCGCGCTTCGACGCCGCCGACTACGAGCCGGCCGGCACCGCCGGCTAGGCCGCTGCGCGCCCATCGGGACCGCCGATGCACGGCGTCGGCTCTTCCCATTGAGCCGATGCAGCACCGCCCGCAGACTGGCGGTCATGTCCAACGAAGCTGTCCAGGTGCTGGTCGTCGGCGGCGGCCAGGCCGGCCTGGCGATGAGCGAGCACTTGCGCGCGTGCGGGCTCTCGCACGTGGTCCTGGAGCGCGGCCGGATCGCCGAGCGCTGGCGCTCGGCGCGCTGGGACTCGCTGGTCGCCAACGGCCCGGCGTGGCACGACCGCTTCCCGGGCCTCGAGTTCGGCGACGTCGACCCGGACGGCTTCGCGACCAAGGAGCAGGTCGCCGACTACTTCGTCGCCTACGCGTCGAAGTTCGACGCGCCCGTGCGCTGCGGCGTCGAGGTGCTGTCGGTGCGCCGCAACGACGGGCGCCCGGGCTTCACCGCGCAGACGAGCGACGGCACGATCGAGGCGCGCTACGTCGTCGCCGCGACCGGCGCGTTCCAGCAGCCGTCGATCCCGCCGCTGGTCCCGGCCGGCGCGCCCGTGCAGCAGCTGCACTCCAGTGCCTACAAGAACCCGGAGCAGCTGCCGGACGGCGCGGTGCTCGTCGTCGGGGCCGGCTCGTCCGGCGTCCAGATCGCCGACGAGCTGCTGCGCGCCGGGCGGCGCGTGTTCCTGTCGGTCGGGCCGCACGAGCGCCCGCCGCGCAGCTACCGCGGGCGCGACTTCTGCTGGTGGCTGGGCGTACTGAACCAGTGGGACATGGAGACGCCGGCCGCCGGCGCCGAGCACGTGACGATCGCCGTCAGCGGCGCGCGCGGCGGGCACACCGTCGACTTCCGCGACCTCGCCGCGCGCGGGATGGACCTCGTCGGGTTCATGACGTCCTACGCCGACGGCGTGATCAGCTTCGCGCCCGACCTCGCCGAGAACATCAACAACGGCGACGCCAGCTACCTGTCGCTGCTCGACGAGGCCGACGCCTACATCTCGCGCATGGGCGCCGACCTGCCGCAGGAGCCCGAGGCGCGCGCGCTCGGCCCGCTGCCCGCCGCCGCGGTCGACCCGCTGCGCGAGCTGGACCTCGCCGCCGCGGGCGTGACGTCGATCGTCTGGGCCACGGGGTTCACGAGCGACTGGTCCTGGCTGCAGGTCGACGCCTTCGACGCCGCCGGCCGCCCGCGCCACCGCCGCGGCGTGTCGTCCGAGCCGGGCGTCTACTTCCTCGGGCTGCCGTGGCAGTCGCGGCGCGGCTCGACGTTCATCTGGGGCGTGTGGCACGACGCCAAGCACCTCGCCGGCCACATCGAGACCCAGCGCTCCTACCTGATGTACGACAACAACTCCCGCACGAGCACGAAGGTCGAGGTGTCCGCATGACCACCCACAAGCGCATCCGCATGTTCAACACCGCGGACACCTACCCCGAGCAGAGGCTCGACAACGACCTCTGCCAGGCCGTCGTCGCGGGCGACACGGTCTACCTGCGCGGCCAGATCGGCCAGGACCTCGACAGCTCGGGGAACGTCGGCGTCGGCGACGTCGAGGCCCAGGCCGAGCAGGCGATGAAGAACATCAAGCTGCTGATGGAGGAGGCCGGCGGCGGCCTCGAGCACATCGTCAAGGTCACCGTCTACCTGGTCGACCCGCGCTACCGCGAGCCCGTCTACCGCGTGATGGGCAAGTGGCTGAGGGGCGTGCACCCGGTCTCGACCGGCATCGTCGTCAGCGCGCTGGCGCGGCCCGAGTGGCTGGTCGAGATCGACGCGACCGCGGTGCTCGGCTCGTGACGTTCTCGATCCTCGGCCGCTGCGGCCGGACCGGCCGGCTCGGCCTGGCGATCTCGTCGTCCTCGCCGGCCGTCGCCGCGCGCTGCGCGTTCGTCCGCGCGGGCGTCGGCGTGGCGGCGTCGCAGAACGTGACCGACCCGCGCCTGGGCCCGGCGCTGCTGGACGCGCTGGCGTCCGGCGTCTCGGCCGAGGGCGCGGTCGGCGCGGTCGCCGCGCAGGCCGACCACGCGGAGCACCGCCAGCTTGCGGTGGTCGACGCGAGCGGCGCGAGCGCGGCGTGGTCCGGCACCCGCGCGCTCGGGACCCACGGCACGCGCACGGGGGAGGGCTGGGCGGCCGCGGGCAACATGCTCGCGGGCGAGGACGTCCTCGACGCGGTCGGCGCGGCGTTCATGGACAACTCGGATGACGAGCTGGAGGCGCGGCTGCTCCGCGCCATGGCCGCGGCGGTCGCGGCCGGCGGGGAGGAGGGACCGCTGCACTCGGCGGGCCTGCTCGTCGCGGGCGCGGTCCCGTGGCCGGAGACGAGCCTGCGCGTCGACTGGACCGACGACGACCCGATCGCGGCGCTCGCCGCGCTCTGGGACGTCTGGGCGCCGCAGCGCGACGACTACGTCACGCGCGCGTTGGACCCGGAAGCGGCGCCGGCCTACGGCGTGCCGGGCGACCCCATCAACAACGACGAGGAGGCCGTCCGATGACGCTGCTCGAAGAGGACACCCGGACCTGGACCGAGCGCGCCGCCGGGCTGACGCCGCGCGCCGGGATCTACATCGACGGCGCGTTCCGCGACGCGCGCTCCGGGCAGACGTTCGCGTCGGTCAACCCCGCCACCGAGCAGGTCATCGTCGACGTCGCGGCGGGCGACGCGGCCGACGTCGACGACGCGGTCCGCTCGGCCCGCGCCGCCTTCGAGTCCGGCGTCTGGTCGCGCACGGCGCCGGGCGAGCGCAAGGCCATCATGTTGCGCCTCGTCGCGCTGATCGGCGAGCACGCGCACGAGCTGGCGCTGCTCGACTCGCTCGACATGGGCAAGCCGGTGACCGAGGCCTACACCATCGACGTGCCGGGCGCTGCCGCCGTCTTCTCGTTCTACGCCGAGGCGATCGACAAGCTCTACGACGAGGTCGCCCCGACCGGTCCCGGCGACCTCGCGCTCGTCCGGCGCGAGCCGCTCGGCGTGATCGGCGCGGTCGTCCCGTGGAACTTCCCGCTCGACCTCGCGTCGTGGAAGCTCGGGCCGGCCCTGGCCGCGGGCAACAGCGTGGTCGTCAAGCCCGCCGAGCAGTCGCCGCTGTCGGTCCTGCGGCTCGCCGAGCTGGCGACCGAGGCCGGGCTCCCGGACGGCGTGCTCAACGTCGTCCCCGGCGACGGGCCGGGCGCGGGCGCCGCGCTCGGGCTGCACATGGACGTCGACTGCCTCACGTTCACCGGCTCGACCGAGGTCGGCAAGCTGTTCCTGCAGTACGCCGGGCGCTCGAACCTCAAGCGCGTCGCGCTGGAGTGCGGGGGCAAGAGCCCCAACCTGGTCTTCGCCGATGTCGACGACCTCGACGCCGCGGCCGACGCCGCCTGTCAGGCGATCTTCTTCAACGCCGGCCAGGTCTGCTCGGCCAACTCGCGCCTGCTCGTCCAGCGCGAGATCCACGACGAGCTGCTGGAGCGCGTCGTCACCCGCGCACGCGCGCTGGTCCCGGGCGATCCGCTGGACCCCGCCACACGGCTGGGGCCGCTCGTCTCCGCCGAGCACGCAGACCGCGTGAGCGACTACATCAACATCGGCCGCGGCGAGGCGACGCTCGTGGCCGGCGGCGAGCGCCGCGGCTGCTACGTCGAGCCGGCGGTCTTCCGCGACGTCGCGCCGTCGGCGCGGATCGCGCGCGAGGAGGTCTTCGGCCCGGTCCTCGCGGTGCTGGCGTTCGACACCGAGGCCGAGGCCATCATGTTGGCCAACGACAGCGACTACGGCCTGGCCGCGTCGCTGTGGACGTCGTCGCTGGACCGCGCCCACCGCGTCGCGCCGCGGCTGAAGGTCGGCACGGTCTCCGTCAACACGGTCGACGCGCTCAGCCCGCAGACGCCGTTCGGCGGCGTGCGCGGCTCCGGCTTCGGCCGCGACCTCTCGCTGCACGCGCTGGAGCAGTACACCGCGCTGAAGACGACCTGGATCAGGTTCCGGGACACGCCGTGATCGGCGAACGCCGTGCGACACTGGCGACCGTGACCGCGATGCGCTTCACGCTGCGCCAGTTGGAGTACTTCGTCGCCGCGGCGGATGCCGGGAGCGTCACCGACGCCGCCCAGAACATCCCCGTGGCGCAGTCCTCCGTGTCGGCGGCGATCTCCCAGCTGGAGGCCGCGCTCGGCGTCCAGCTGCTGATCCGCCACCACGCGCAGGGGATCTCGCCGACCGCGGAGGGCCGGCAGTTCCTCGCGCGGGCGCGGGCGCTGCTGCGCGACGCCGACGAGCTGGAGCGCTTCGCCTCCGAGCTGACGGCGGAGCTGAGCGGGACGCTGCACCTCGGCTGCCTCGTGACGCTCGCGCCGCTGGTGACGCCGCGGCTGGGCCAGAGCTTCCGCGAGCAGCACCCGGAGGTCAGCGTCGACCTGGTCGAGGCGGGCCAGGACGACCTCGTCGCCGGGCTGCGGTCGGGCAAGCTCAGCGTCGCGTTGACCTATGACCTGGCGCTGACGGGCGACCTGACGTTCGCGCCGCTGGCCTCGCTGCCGCCGCGCGCGTGCTTCGCCGCCGGCCATCCGCTCGCCGCGCAGGAGACCGTGACGATGGAGCAGCTGGCCGCCGAGCCGCTGGTCCTGCTCGACCTGCCGCACTCGCGCGACTACTTCCGGGCGCTGTTCGCCGCGGCGGGCGTCGAGCCGGCGGTCGCGCACCGCTCGGTGCACCCGGAGGTGATCCGGACGATGGTCGCCAACGACTTCGGCTACACCATCATCAACGCGCGCCCGCGGGTGGACGTCGCGCTCGACGGCCGGCCGCTGGTGACGCGGCCGATCGCGGGCGACGCGCGCCCGATGATCATGGGGTTGGCGCGGCTGGACGCGCTGCGGCCGACGCGGCTGGTCGAGGCCTTCGAGCAGCACGCGCGCGCGGCGATCGCCAGCGGCGCGGTGGCCGGGCTGGGCGATGGCGCCTGACCGCGGCGCGGTCGCGCTGCTGGCGCGGCTCGTCGCGTGCCGGTCGATCGCGGGCGGCGGCAACGGCGAGCTGATCGCCGAGGTGGCGCACGTGCTGGAGGGCGCGGGCGCGGTTGTGCATGTCCTTGACGGCACGCGTTCCGGCGTATCGGTCCTGCACGCGGTGCTCGGCCCCGCCGACGCCGCGGGCGGGCTGCTGCTCGCCGCGCACGGCGACGTCGTCGACGTCGCGGGCCAGCGCTGGACGAGCGACCCCTTCAGCCTGTGCGAGTCCGACGGCCGGCTCCACGGCCGCGGCGCGACCGACATGAAGGGGTTCCTCGCGGCGGCGCTGGCGGCGGTGCGCGCGAGCGACCCGTCGGCCCTGCGCGCGCCGCTGCACCTCGCGCTGTCCCACGACGAGGAGCTGGGCTGCGCGGGCATCGGGCCGCTGCTCGACGCGTTGGGCGACAACCTGCTCCCGGCCCCGCTGGCGGGTGTGGTGGTGGGGGAGCCGACCGCGCTGCGCGTCGTCGACCGCCACAAGGGCAAGGCGGCGCTGGACATCACCGTGCGCGGCCGCGCCGCGCACAGCGCCACGCCGGCCGCGGGCGTCAACGCGGTCGTCGCGACGGCGCAGCTGGTCGGGCAGCTCGAAGCGCTCGGGAGCGAGCTGGCCGGCGAGGCGACCGACGCCGCGTTCTCGGTCCCGCACGCGACGATCGGGATCGGCCCGATCGCGGGCGGCGTGGCCGTCAACATCGTCCCGGACACGTGCACGCTGAAGGTCGAGACGCGCGTGCTCCCCGGCCAGCCGCTCGACGGGATCGTCGGCCGGATCGAGGCGGTCGCCGCTGCGCTCGAAACCGAGCTGCAGGCGCGCGCCCCCGAGGCGGTGGTCGCGGTCCGGCAGGTCGCGGGCTACCCGGCGCTGGCACCGGATCCCGCGGGCGCCGCGTTCGCTGCCCACGTCGGCACGGTGGCCGGTCGCGGCAGCGGCGGCGCGGTCGACTTCGGCACCGAGGCCGGCCTCTACCAGCAGCGCCTCGGCGTCCCGGTCGTCGTCTGCGGCCCCGGCTCGATGGCCCAGGGCCACACGCCCGACGAGTACCTGACGGTCGCCGAGCTGACCGCCGGCGAGGCGTTCGTGGCCGGGCTGATCGCGCGCCTGCGCGGTTGAATCGGCAGGGCCGAACCAGCAGTCCGCGCATGCGGATTCACATGGAGCGAAGGCGCGAAGATACTGCCGCCATGCTCGACTCGACCCCCACGCTCAGCGGCGCCGAAGCGCTGGTCCAGCGCGACCGCGACCTGCTGATCCACCCGTACCTGCCGACGAGCGTGCAGGAGCGCGTGATCATGCAGCGCGGCGAGGGCTGCCGGCTGTGGGACGTCGCGGGGCGCGAGTACCTCGACGCGACCGGCGGGCTGTGGCTGGCGCAGGTCGGCCACGGGCGCAGGGAGATCGCCGAGGCGGCCCGCGCGCAGATGGAGCAGCTCGAGTACTTCATGTCGTTCTGGGAGTTCTCCAACGAGCGCGCGATCGAGCTGGCCGACCGGCTCGTGGCGATCTCGCCGGACGGCGTCGACCACGTGTACTTCACGAGCGGCGGGTCGGAGGGCAACGAGGCCGCGATCAAGATGGCGCGGTATTTCCACCACCGCCGCGGCGACACCGAGCGCAACTGGATCCTCGCCCGCGACCAGGCCTACCACGGCGTCGGCTACGGCTCGGGCAGCGCGACCGGGTTCCCGATCTACCACGAGGGCTTCGGGCCGATGCTGCCCAACGTGAAGCACCTGACCACGCCGTGGCCCTACCGCAGCGAGCTGTTCGGCGGCGAGGACCCCACGGACTTCCTCCTGCGCGAGCTCGAGGACACCATCGACACGATCGGCGCCGACAGGATCGCCGCGATGATCGGCGAGCCGATCATGGGCGTCGCGGGCATGATCATCCCGCCGGAGGGCTACTGGACGCGCGTGCGCGAGCTGCTCTCCCGCCACGGGATCCTGCTGATCTTCGACGAGGTCGTGACCGCCTACGGCCGGACCGGCTCGTGGTTCGCCGCCCAGCACTTCGGCATCGAGCCCGACATCATCGTCACGGCCAAGGGCCTGACGTCCGGGTACATGCCCCAGGGCGCGGTGCTCGTCTCGGGCGCGGTCGCCGAGGTGCTCGGCCAGGACCACGGGTTCCCGATGGGCTACACCTACAACGGCCACCCGACCGCGTGCGCGGTGGCGCTGGCCAACCTCGACATCATCGAGCGCGAGGACCTGCTCGGGAAGGCCAAGTCCACCGGGAAGTACTTGTTGGACAAGTTGACGCCGCTGGCCGACGAGCTGGAGATCGTCGGCGAGGTCCGCGGCGTGGGCATGATGTTGGCCTTGGAGCTGGTGACGTCGAAGGAGACGCGTGAGCCGCTGGTCGTGTCGCCGCCGGTCGAGGACGTCGCACGCAGGGACACCGGCGTGATCGTGCGCAACTGCGGCCACAACGTCGTGCTGTCGCCGCCGCTGTCGATGACGATCGCCGAGGCCGACGAGCTGGTCGGCGCGCTCGAGTCGGTCCTGCGCCGCCTGCAGCCCGACGGGAGCTGGTCGTGAGCAGCGAGGCCCAGGAGGCACGCCCCGGCGCGGGCGGCGGCGACGCGTTCGCCGACGAGCAGCGCCACCGGATGGTCAAGAGCCTGAGGCTCTTCGACCTGATCTTCTTCGGCATCGCGACGGTCGTGTCGCTGGACACGATCGGCCAGATCTCCAGCTTCGGCGCCGAGACGTTCACCTGGATGTTGCTCCTGGTGCCGCTGTTCGTGGTGCCCTACGCCTGGATCATGTCCGAGATGAGCGGCGCCTTCGCGCAGGAGGGCGGCCCGTACTACTGGATGCGGCTGGCCTTCGGCCGCGGCTGGGCCGGGCTCGGCGCCGTGTTGTACTGGATCACCAACCCCTTGTGGTTGGGCGGCTCGCTGTGCTTCATCGCGACCGAGACGTTCAGCTCGCAGATCTCGCACCTGGCGTCGGGGTCGTTGTTGGACTACGTGTTCAAGCTGGGGTTCGTGTGGGTCGGGATCCTCGTCGCGGTGATGTCGCTGCGGCGCGGCAAGTGGATCCCGTCGGTCGGCGCGTTCGTGAAGATCGGGCTGGTCGCGATCGTGTCGGTGACCGTCGTGATCTACGCGATCAAGCACGGCGTGCACGGCTACGCGCTGAAGGACTTCTTCTCGCCGACCGCCGCGGGCTTCCTCGGCGCCGTGCCGGTGCTCGTGTTCGCTTTGAGCGGCTTCGAGTGCGGGACCGCGGCCAGCGACGAGATGGAGGACGCGCGCCGTGACGGGCCGGTGTACATCATGAGGTCGGCCTCGATCTCGGTGCTCTGCTACCTGATCCCGGTGCTGGCCGTGCTGCTGGTCGTGCCGGCGAGCAAGATCACCGGCGTCGCGGGGTTCATGGACGCGGTCTCGACGACCTTCAGCGTCTACGGCGGCGCGCAGGACGCGCTCGTCAAGCTGGCCGGGCTGGCCTTCATCTTCACGCTGCTGACGCAGGGCGCCGCGTGGATGATGGGCTCGGACCGCGTGCTGGCGGCGGCCGGGATCGACGGGACGTTCCCGCGCTGGATCGGCGAGTTCCACCCGCGGCTGGGGACACCGGTGCGCGTGAACCTGTTCTCGGGCGCGGTCGCGACGGCGTTCGTGATCGTCGCGCAGAACCTCACGTCCGGTGACGCGGGGACGACGTTCGCGATCGTGCTGACGGTGGCGATCTCGACCGTGTTGATGTCCTACCTGATCATCTACCCGTCGGTGCTCGTGCTGCGGCGCACGATGCCGGACGTGCCGCGGCCGTTCGTCGTGCCGTACGGCATGACCGGGCTGCGCTTGGCGACGGGCGCGGCGACGTTCTTCGCGCTGCTCGGGTCGTGGGTCGCGCTGTTCCCGGGGACGCTGGAGTCGCTGCTCGGCGTCGACTACGACTTCCACGAGACGTGGGGCGTGTCGCGCGCGCGGTTCGAGCTGCTGACGCTCGGGACGGTCGCGGTGATCGTCGTGCTGACGCTCGTCGGGCTGGCCGCGGGGCGCGCCGAGCGGCGGCGCGAGGGGCTCGTGGAGGAGGGCGCGGTGGTCGTGGCGGCCGAGCCGGAGGCGAGCCTCAGCGCCTAGGGCGGCGGGTGAGCGAAATTGGCGCAATCGTGCGCCATTCTGGCTCATTTGGGCTAGTGTCGCGACGCGTGGAGCCCAACAACGACGTGCCGCCGCGTGTGGCGATCATCATGGGGTCGGACTCGGATTGGCCGGTCATGCGCGCGGCCGGCGAGGCCGTCGGCGAGTTCGGCGTGGGGTGGGAGGCGCGGGTCGTCTCCGCCCACCGGACGCCGGAGGACATGGTGGCCTTCGCGCGCGGCGCGGCCGACCGCGGCATCGAGGTGATCGTCGCGGGCGCCGGCGGGGCCGCGCACCTGCCGGGCATGGTCGCGTCGCTGACGCCGCTGCCGGTGATCGGCGTGCCGGTCGCGATCACCAAGCTCGATGGGATGGACGCGCTGCTGTCGATCGTCCAGATGCCCGCGGGCGTGCCGGTCGCGACGGTCGCCGTCGACGGCGCGCGCAACGCCGGGCTGCTGGCGGTGCGGATCCTGGCGGCCGGCGATCCGGGGCTGCGCGGGGCGATGCTCGAGTTCCAGGAGACGCTCGCCGAGCAGGCGCGCGCGAAGGACGAGCGGCTCCAGGACGAGCTGAGGAACGCATGAGCGACGACGTGCCCGTGGTCGGTGTCGTCGGCGGCGGGCAGCTGGCGCGCATGCTGCACCAGGCGGCGATCAGCCTCGGTGTGCAGGTTGTCGTCCTCGATCCGGACCCGGAGTGCTCGGCGGCGCTGGCGGGCGCGCGGCGGGTCGACGGGACGTGGACGTCGGCGGACGACCTGGTCGCCTTCGCGCGGTCGGGGGTCGACGTCGTGACGTTCGACCACGAGCTGTCGGCGCCGGAGGACCTGTTGGCGTTGGAGGCGCAGTCGCCGGTCCCGGTGCGGCCGGCGCCGGCGACCAAGCTGGCGGCACAGGACAAGCTCCACGCGCGGAGGACGTTCGCGGCGCTGGGGCTGGCCGTGCCCGCGTTCGCGGAGGTCGCCACGTGGGACGAGGTGACCGCCTTCGCGTCCGGCCACGGCTGGCCCGTCGTGCTGAAGTCCGCGCGCGGCGGCTACGACGGGCGCGGCGTCTGGATCCTGGGGGAGGGCGATGCCGCGGAGGGCGCGGAGGTGCTCGCCTCCGGCGGCACGTTCCTGGCCGAGGAGCGGGTCGCCATCGACCACGAGCTCGCCGTCATGGTCGCGCGGCGGCCCAGCGGCGAGGTCCGTGCCTGGCCGCCGTTCCGGACGACGCAGGTCGACGGCATCTGCACCGACGTGACGATCGCGTCTCCCGCGACCACGTCGGAGCAGGCGGCGGTCACGCTCGCCCTCGACCTCGCCACCCAGCTCGACCTCTCCGGTGTGATGGCCGTCGAGCTCTTCGTCACCGGTGGGGGCGACATCATCATCAACGAGATCGCCTGCCGCCCCCACAACTCCGGTCACGTGACGATGGACGCCTGCATCACCGGCCAGTTCGAGCAGCACCTCCGCGCGGTCCTCGACCTGCCCTTGGGCGACACGTCCTCCATCGTGCCCGCCGCGGCGATGGTGAACATCTTGGGCGGTGCCTCCGCCTGGGACGCCTCGCGCCTCGCCGCCGCGCTCGCCGTCGAGGACACGACGTTGCACCTCTACGGCAAGTCCCACCGCCCCGGCCGCAAGCTCGGCCACGTCAACGCCATCGCCACCACACCCCACGAAGCCCTTCACCACGCCCGCGCCGTCGCCGACGCGCTGGGCAGCGCCTAGCGCTGCGCGATGACCGCGGCGGGCGCCGCGGGCGTGGCGCCGTCGTGGCGGTGGTGGTCGTGGCCGCAGGCGGCCATCGACAGCGTCGCCCAGCCCGCGGCCAGCAGCGCGCCGCCGCGGCGGGCCGTGCGGCGGGTGAAGCGGGTGCGCTGGGTCCAGGCGAACCAGGCGAGGCCGGTCGCGCAGAGCGTGATCGCCACGAAGAAATTGAGGCGCAGGCCGAGGATGTGGTGGGCCGGGTCGATGCGCAACGACTCCTCGAAGATGCGGAAGCCGCTGTAGCCGGCGACGTAGAGCGCGAAGACGCCGGGCGCCCGGATGCGGCCGCGCCGGACCAACACCACCAACAACGCGGCCAACATGAGGTTGAAGATCAACTCATACAGGAACGTCGGCTGGAAGGTGGAGAACGCGCCGTACCCGTCCGGGCGGTGCGCGGCGTCGATCCGCAGGCCCCAGGGCAGCGACGTCGGCCCGCCGAACAGCTCCTGGTTGAAGTAGTTGCCCACCCGGCCGATCGCCTGCGCGACCAGCAGCCCGGGCGCGGCGCAGTCCATGAACGCCGCGACGTCGACCCCGGCGCGCCGCAGCCGCCAGATGCCCACGAGCGTCCCGAGCGCGATCCCGCCCCAGATCCCGAGGCCGCCCTTCCAGATCGCCAGCGGCCCCCACCAGTGGTTCGGCACCTCGTTCCAGCTCGTCGCCAGGAAGTACAGCCGCCCGCCGATCAGCCCGGCCGGGAAGCCCCACAGCGCGACGTCGGCGACGACGTCGCGGTCGCCGCCGCGGCGGGTCCAGAGCGCGCGCGTCAGCGCGACGGCGGCCAGGACGCCGATCACGTACATCAACCCGTAGGCGTGCACGAACAGCGGGCCGAGACGGACACCGCTCTCGGAGGGGCTGGGGATCGCGGCGAGGGTCACGACCCTCATCCTGGCAGGCAGGATCAGGCCAGGCAGCGGTCGTCGCTGAGGACCGGCCCCGCGTCCGCCTCGTCGAACGCGGTGCGGAACGTGAACGCGTGCGGCGTCGGCCCGTGCTCGCGCAGGTGCTCCAGCCGCTCGAGCGCCTCGGCCACCGACGGCCGGTGCCCCGCCGGGACCCACCAGAGCACGAGGATCAGGTCGACCTTCTCGAACCACTCGCGCCGGCGGCGCATGTAGCGCAGGTGCTCCGGGTCGCGGTAGACGTACTCGCGCAGTGCGTCGAGGCCGGTCCAGGTGCTCATGTTCACCAGGAACAGCGGGTCCTCGGTGGGCGTGATCGACGTGGCGTTGCCCTCGTCGGTCTGCAGACGCCAGACGAACCCGGGCGCGGCGTCGGCGCGCGCGTTGACGTGGTCGAGGCCGGCCATGAAGTCGGCGATCATCGGGTCCTCGCGCGGGGCGAGCAGCCGCCCGACGTTGAGCTGGGCGAGATGGCGATCCACGTCGCCACCGTATCGCGCAGCGCAAGCCGGGCGGCTGTTTGCTCAGGGGTGCTGCGTGGCCGCCGCGGGGGCGGCCGGGGCCCTGCGCGCGGCCGGGCTCAGCAGCCGCTCGGCGGCGTAGCCGAAGCCGAGGCCGACGGCCAGCCAGATCGTCGCGTTGATCCCCAGCGAGGCCAGCCGGAACCGGTAGAGCACGTCGGCCGGGAAGCCGGCGGGCGTCTCGTGGACGACCGGCAGCAGGAGCTGCGCGACCGCGACCAGGACCACGAACGCCGCGACGGCGACCGTCGCCGCGTTCCACGCGCCGAGGCGCGGGAGCAGCGAGCGCCGGATCCGGCCCGCGGCCAGCGCCGCGGCGAGCGAGATGACGATCATCACGAAGTACAGGACCGTGCGGCGCCCGATCGTGTCCGGGTTGCCGACCGTCGGCGGGTTGGCCGGGTACTTGGTGAACGGCACGAGCACGATCGTCAGGTACGCGGCGGCCGCCAGGATCGCCGCGGTCGCCCGCGGCCCCCAGCTGCCGATCCGGCCGTAGGCCCACGCGAACGCGAGCGCGAACAGGCCGCCGAGGGCGGTGCCCATCGCGAGCGTGCCGGTCAGCAGGCCCCACGTGCGCTGCGTGCCGCGGGAGACGATCTCGGCCTCGGCCGGGTCGTGGTGCAGCTTGGCGAGGTGGTCCTCGAACGCGATCGCGTGGGCGACCTGCGGCTCACCGAAGTGGTGGGCGAAGAGGAACGCGAGGAAGCCGGCGGCGGCACCGACCAGCATCCCGCGGATGAGCAGGGAACGAACCATGTTGTAGGTCTCGATCGCCTAGTGGCAGGGGAAGCCCAGCAGGTGCCGGGCGTCGTGCACGAACTCGTGGACCGAGCTGCCGCCGATCAGCGACGTCGCGCCTTCCTCGGCGCCCACGAAGTAGATGAACAACATCAGGACCAGCCCTGCGAACAGGACGAACGGCAGCAGCTCGCGGGCCGAAGCGATCGGCTTCGGTGCGACTTCGGCTCCGGCGCGGCGCTCGAGAGCGACGTCAGACATGCGGTGGCTCCTTCTCGGGATCGTGCGTCCCGTGCGTTTTAGAAGACATCGCGGGGCCGAGTGTCTGGCTTCCGGGAGCGCTGCTCCCGGTCACAGTGGCGCGACCGCGCCGGACTTCAACCGGCTTCCTCGCAACCCCACGCGCGGGCATCATACCCGCCGCGCGCGACGGCGTGGCGGCGCGTGCGCGGCGCTCGGGCGCTGTGGGACACTCGGCCCGTGCTCGGACGTGTCGCGTCGATCCCGCGTGCCCAGCTCTCGTTCTGCGCGGTCTGGGCCAGCGAGGTCGCGTTCATGGTGGCCTTGGCCGTCGTCGCGTTCCGGGACGGCGGGATCGCCGCGGTGGGCGTCGTCGCGGCCGTGCGGATGGCGGCGGCCGCGCTGCTGGCGCCATGGCTGGCGACGATCGCCGATCGCGTGCGCCGCGAACGGGTCCTCACCGGTGTCGGGCTGACCCGGGCCGCGGCGCTGGCGGGCGCGGCGGTCGTCACCGCGGGCGGCGGCCCGACGGTCGTGACCTACATGTTGGCCGTCGTCAGCACGGTCGCGCTCGCGCTGTTCCGCCCGGCGCACGCGGCCCTGCTGCCCGCGCTGTGCACGTCGCCCCAGCAGCTGACGCGCGCCAACGCGGTCCGCGGGCTGCTCGACTCGGCGGCGACGCTCGGTGGGCCCGCGGTCGCGGCGGTCCTGCTGGCGGTCAGCGGGCCGGCGGCGGTGTTCGGCGTCTGCGCGGGCGCGTCGCTGCTCGGCGGGCTCGTGGTGGTCGGGCTCGCCTACGACGCGCCGCCGCGGCCCGCACCGGCGACGGCAGCCGGCGGTGGCTCGGGGCGCGGGCGCGCCGTCCTGGAGGGCTTCCGGACGATCGCCGCCGACCGCGGGCTCGCGCTGATCACCGGCCTCGGCCTCGTCCAGACCTTCACGCGCGGCTGCCTGACCGTGCTCACCGTCGCGGTCGCGATCGACCTCGTCGGTGCGGGCGACGCCGGGGTGGGCGTCCTGACCGCGGCGGTCGGCGCGGGCGGCCTGCTGGGCTCGCTGCTCGCGTTCGGCCTCGTCGGCCGCGGCCGGCTCGCGCTCTGGTTCGGGATCGGCGTCGCGCTCTTCGGCGCGCCGCTGGTCCTGATCGGCGCGATCCCCGGGGAGGCCGCGGCGATCGTCCTGCTCGGCGTCGTCGGGATCGGCAACGCGCTGATCGACGTCGCGGGCTTCACGCTGCTCGCCCGGCTCGCCGACGAGGCCGTCCTGGCCCGGATGTTCGCCGGCTTCGAGGCGATCCTCACGCTCGGCGCGGCGGCCGGCAGCCTCGTGACGCCGCTGGTCGTCGACCTGCTCGGCGTCCGGCTCGCGCTCGTCGTGATCGGCCTGCTCGCGCCGCTGGCGGTCCTCGCGCGCCGCCCGGCGCTGCGGCGCCTGGACGCCGACATGACGGTGCGCGACACCGACATCGACACGATGCGCGCGATCGAGATGCTCGGCGCGCTGCCGGTCGCCACGATCGAGCAGCTCGCCGGGGCGCTGGAGCACGCCGAGGTCGAGCCCGGGCACACGCTGTTCCGCCAGGGCGAGCGCGGCGAGTTCTTCTACATCGTGCGGTCCGGCAGCGTGGACGTGCTCCAGGACGATCGGATCGTGCGAACGCTCGGCGACGGCGAGTGCTTCGGGGAGATCGCCCTTCTGCACGACCAGCCGCGCACCGCGACCGTGCGCGCCGCCGGCGCCACGCGGCTGCACGTCAGCCGCCTGCGCCGCAGCGCCTACCTGACCGCCGTGACCGGCTACCCGGCGGCCGCGGCCGCGGGCGACGTGCTCGTCACCGCCCGCCTGGGGGCCGACGCCGCGCGACGGCGCTCAGCCGCCGGAGGCGACGCGGCGGGTGCGCTTCAACCCCAACATGTAGGGCAACCCGCGGCCGGCGACGCCCGCGGTCCGGCCGAGGCGCTCGAGCCAGCCTGGGTCCGGCAGCGCGGGGGCTGAGCCCGCGACGCCCTCGATGCCGGCGACGTAGGTCAGCACCGGGCCGATGCCCTCCAGGTCCTGCGGCAGCTCGCGCACCGGGTCGAACGCCGTCCCGCCGGAGCGGTAGAGGTCCTCCGAGAAGAGCACGTACTCGGGGTCCTGCACCGGGTTCTTCAGCAGCCGGTGCACGAGGATCACGTCGATCCCGACGAGCTTGCGCCGGTCGCGGATCGTCTGGGTCGCGACCTCGCCGACGTGGGCGACGAACTTCAGCTTGAGGTTCTCGGCCTGCTCGCAGGCGTCGCACGGGCACAGGTTGGTCGCGACGTAGCGGCGCTCGACGTGGAACGCGCGGTGCATCGCGGCGACCGCCGCGGTCATGGCCGCCGCCGTCGCGTCGTCGTCGAGGGCGTCCGCGGGGCGCGAGAGGAACGCGGCGTCGCCCTCGATCTCGATCAGGTCGAAGTCGCCGGCCGCGTCGATGACGGCCTCCAGCAGCCGCGCGGTGTTGACCTCGGCATGGGCGAGGCTCATCCGGTGGGTCCGCATGTAGTCGGTGTAGCCGCCGATGTCGGCGATCAGGAGCAGTGTGCGTTCTGACGCCATCGTGCGCCGATCCTATCCGCGCCGCTCGCGGATCGTGCGGCGTTCGTCGTAAGTGCCCCAACGGAATCCGGTCGGATGGGGCTCCGGCGCGAGCGGGGCGTGGGGGAGGTCGTGCGGGACGACCTGGAGGTTGTACTCGGGCGGCGCGATGTCGTTCGGCGTGTCCGGGTGGAACAGCGACGCGAGGTACTGGAGCTGGCCGCGGCCCGGGCCCTGCTCGAACATCCCGCCGCCGTAGACGCCGATGCTGTGCGTCGCGCAGTAGTCGTAGGTGTCCAGTAGTGCGCGAACGCTCCCGAAGCGGGCGGGCTTGACGTTCAGCATCCGCGGCCGCCAGGCGAGCGCCTCGACGTCGGCGATCGCGTGGATCGGCTCGTCCCAGGTGATCCGGTCGCGGTGGCTCTCCAGCAGCGCCGTGGTCGCGGGCACGAGCGCCGGATCCTCGATCCACGCGTCCGGCAGCCCCTCGATCACGCGCCGGTAGAGGCCGGCCTCCGGCTCCATCGCGACCGTGAGGTTGCGGTAGGAGCCCTTCAGGTCGATGACGTCGACGCGGCCGAGACCCGCCAGCTCGGCGACGAGCTCGTCGTCCCAGCTCGGCGTCGGGTCGAGCTTGAAGCGCAGGCCCGGGTTCTGCGCCAGCCACGCGCGCAGCCCGCGCAGGCTCGGCGGGTCGCCGATCCGGACCGAGGCCACGAAGTTGACCGGGCGCGCCTCGCGCCCGACGGCGTCCTGGAGCGAGAGGCCGTTCTGGCGCAGCGCAAGGTCGAGCGCGGCGCTCTCGAACGCCCAGCGGCGGTAGAAGCGGGCGCTCTCGCGGATCGGCTCGACCGGGAACAGGTTCGCGAGCCCGAGCAAGGTGGACAGCTCGTCGAACGTGCGCGCGCCGTGCAGCCAGCTGAGGTCGCCGGCGCCGCGGAGCAGCTCGATCTGGTCGATCTGGTCCCAGGTGATGTCCTCACCCTCACCCGTGTGGGACCCGCCGCCGAGCCGCACGACGAGCGACACCTTCGTGAACCCGCTCGACGTGTCGCGCACGAGCGGCAGCAGCTCACAGCGGTCGATGACGAGCGGCAGGCCGGCGACGCGCGTGTAGCTCGCTTCTGGGGTCAAGGTCGTCGTCCGGTTGCTTCCGTGCGGATGGCGGCGAGACTCTACCGGCAGGTGGGGCCGGTGGCGCAGACGGACGTCACCAGTAGTCTCGGACCGTGAGCGGCGAGGTGCTACTCGACGCGGCGGGTGCGCTGCGGGCGTGTTATGAGGAGACGGACTGGTCGGCGACGTCGCTCGGCCCGATGGACGCGTGGAGCCCCGCGCTGCGCGGCGCTGTCGACCTCGCGCTGCACAGCAGCTTCCCGATGACGCTGCTGTGGGGGCCGGAGTTCACGATGGTCTACAACGAGGCCTACACCCCGTTGATCGCCGAGAAGCACCCGGCTGCGCTGGGGCGCCCGGCGCGCGAGGTGCTGTCGGAGGCGTGGCACCTGATCGGGCCGATGATGGAGGGCGTGCGGACCGGCGGCGGGACGACCTACGTCCAGGACGAGCACGTGCCGCTGCTGCGGCGCGGGTTCCTGGAGGAGTGCTACTTCACGTTCTCGTTCTCGCCGGTGCGCGACGAGGACGGCGCGGTCGAGGGGCTGATGGCGATCGCGACCGAGACCACGCAGCAGGTGCTCGACCAGCGGCGGCTCGGGTTGCTCACGCGGCTGGCGGGGGCGCTCGGCGATCTGCAGGAGGCGGGTGAGCTGCCGGCGCTGGCGCTGCCGCTGCTGCGCGCCGACACGCGGGACCTGCGGGCGGTCGACTTCCAGCTGCTCGCCCAGGTGGAGGACGTGCGCCTGGAGGACGCGCCGGGTGGCGAGGGCTGCGGCAGGCTCGCGTCGCTGGCGATCGGCGCGCGCAGGCACGGCGGCGAGCAGCCGACGCTCGTCGTCCGGCTCTCGGAGGAGCTGGCGGTCGACGACGCCTACCTCGGGTTCCTGCGGTTGCTGGCGACGACGCTGGGCCAGGCGCTGGACCGCGTGGTCGCGCGCGAGGCCGAGCGCTCCGTCGCCGCCGCGACGCGCGAGCTGGCCGAGGCGCTGCAGCGCAGCCTGCTCACGCATCCGCCGGCGCTGCCGGGGCTGCAGCTGGCGGTGCGCTACATCGCTGCGGCCAAGCAGGCCCAGATCGGCGGCGACTGGTACGACGCGTTCCTGGTGCCCGACGGGTCGCTGGTGCTGGTGATCGGCGACGTGGCCGGGCACGACCAGCATGCCGCCGCGGCGATGGCGCAGGCGCGCAACCTGCTGCGCGGGGTGGCGCAGACCGCGCCCGCGTCGCCCGCGCGCGTGCTGCAGGACCTCGACGCGGCGATGCGCACGCTGGAGGTCGACGTGCTCGCGACGGTCGTCCTCGCGCAGCTCGACACCGACGCGCAGGGACGACGGACGCTGCGCTGGTCCAACGCCGGCCATCCGCCGCCGGCGCTGATCGCGCCCGACGGGGCCGTCCGGCTGCTGGAGTCCCGGCCCGACCTGATGCTCGGCGCCGGCCGCCACGAGCGCGCCGATCACGAGGTCGTGCTCGAGCCGGGCGCGACGGTCGTCTTCTACACCGACGGGCTGATCGAGCGCCGCAGCGCGTCGCTCGACGACGGGATGGCGTGGCTGACGCGTGTGCTGGCCGGCCAGGACGGCCGGGACGCCGAGGCGGTCTGCGACCACGTCCTGGCCCAGCTCCCCGGCGTCGTCGAGGACGACGTCGCGCTGCTCACGCTCCGGCTCGGCTAGCGCGACCGACGATCGCCTCCTGGGCCAGCCGCTCCCGTGAGTACGCGTGCCAGGGCCGGTCGTCGCCCGTGTCGGCGAAGGCGACGACCGCGCGGTAGGTGTCGAGCAGGCACGGATCCTCGGGCGTGCCGCGGGCCGCCTCGGTCCGGGCAAAGAGCTCCTCGGGATCCTGACCGCGCAGCGAATCCACGCCATCGAACCCCAGCGCCACGAGCCGCCGTGCGACCGCGGGCCCGACGTTCGGGATCTCCTGCAGCCGCGTGAGGGCAACCTTCTCGTCGGCGGTGCTCATACCTCCATGCTCTCACCGAGCACCCCACGCGGCTTGAACGGATCGGACACCGGATGAGCGGCGCGCCGCCGCAGGGGGAACGACGACGCGCCTGTGCCGGTGCTCATCCCGTCGTGATCGGCGCCGTGCGCGCGCGGGGGGCACGGACGACGACGCCGGCCGTGGCAGCGGCGGGGTCGCGCTGCAGGCCGGTCACGGTGGCCTTGGTCCGCGCCGGGCCGCGGGTCGTGAGCTTGGCGCGCGCCCGGTAGGTGACGATCGCGGTCGGCACGTCCTTGGGCAGCGAACGCGTCCAGCAGAGCCGGCGGCCGACCTGCGTCGCGCGCGGTGCGGAGACGACGACGAACCCGCGCGGCACCGTGTCGCAGATCCGGATCGTCGTCGCGGTCTTCGGCGCGAGGTCGCGGGCGACGAGCGTGAAGCGCACCGCGCGGCCCGCGACGATCGACCGGTGCGACGGCGTCTTGCGCAGCGCCAGCGCACCGCTGATCGGCCGCGGCGTGAGGTGCACCGGCGCGGTGTTGCGGATCGTGCTCGTCCCGGCCACCGCCGACGACGCGCCCTGGACCTGCGCGGTGACGCTCGGGTTGCGGACGACGCCGTCGGCGTCGAGCGGCAGCCGCACGCCGAAGTGCAGCTTGACGGCGCTCAGCGGCGCGACGGGGACGTCCACGTCCCAGCGCAGGCGGTGGCCGTCGGCGAGCGGGTCCGCGGTGGTGATCCCGGTCGTCGAGCCGGGCAGGTAGGCGGCGGTGAGCGCCAGGCGCTCGTCGATCACCTTGAGCCGGAGCGTCCTGTCGGTGGGGTTGGTGAAGGTGATGGTGTAGCCGGTGCGCAGGCCCGCGACGCCGGCGACGTCGTCGGCGATCTTGGTCACCTCGAGGTCCGGGGTGGTCGTGCTCTCCAGCGGTCGCACGGTCGCGGGGGCGGCCTCCTCGTCGGGCACGATCGTGTAGCCGTCGGCGGTGCCCGCGGCGCTGTTGCGGTAGGTCCCGGGGATGGTGCTGACCCGGACCTCGAAGTGCAGGTCGACGGTCGTCCCGCCGGGGATCGCGAGGGGACCGGCCCAGGTGATGCGCTGGCCGGCAGCGGTGGGGTCGGCGGTCGTCAGCCCGCTCGTGGATCCCGAGATGTAGGAGAACCCGGGCGGGAGGTCGTCGTAGAGCGAGGTGAGGGTGACGTCGCGGACGTTGGGGTTGGTGACCGAGATCGTGTAGCCGGTCGCGCGGCCGGCGTCGACCGTGTCGTGGTCGCCGGTCTTGGTGATGACCAGCGGGCGGTTGCCGGTCGGGGAGAAGGTGATCAGCCCGGCGACGGTCGCCGACGCGCCTGGGGCGATCGTCCGGCTCCAGCTGTTGCCGGCGCCGTTGTCGATGTACTCGTCGCAGCGGCAGGTGTCCGGGAACGGCTGGCGCGAGCCGATCCACCTCCAGACCTCCCAGTAGCCGGCGTGGTAGGCGTTGGCCGGGTTGGTGATCGGCGCGAACTGCTCGATCCGGTCGCCCGCGGTGCCGTCGGGGTTGGCGGCGAGGCAGGTCGCGGCGCCGCCCTCCAGGCGGCCGTAGCCGACGTCGCTGTTCTGCAGGTAGCAGTCGCCGGCGCGGTAGATGATGGCGTCGACCGGGGCGTCGCCCTCGTTGGCGACGGTGACGTCGGTGCGGTAGGACTCCTCGCCGACGACGTAGCTGTCGACCTGCGTGACGCGCAGCATCCCGCCGGTCACGACCGTCGTGATCCGGAACGGGTCGGCGGCGGTGCCGCTGCCGGTCGGGCCGGTCTGGGAGACCGGGGTCCAGGGCGTGAGCGGCGACGCGTAGCCGCCCGCAGGGATCGACCGGGGGCCGTAGAGCGTGTCCGGCGTCGCGACGAGCGTCGCGCAGGCGGTGTCGCCGAAGAACTCCGGGACCTGGTCCTCGACGTGGTCGACCGCGCAGTTGAGGTCGGGCGTCGTCAGCACGCGCGTGAGCGGGCCGGCGCTGTCGATCTGCGCCGCCGCCGAGGGCTGCGGTGCGTTGAGGGTCAGCAGCGCGCAGGCGGCCGCGGCGAGTGCCGCGACCGCCGCGCGGGGGCGGGGATGACGAGTGAGCACCGCTGGACTCCTCCCGAGTGTCGGGAGGACTGTGGCGGGTCCGCGTGGCCCGGCGCATCATCCGAAACCGATGATCGCGGGCCCTGAAACCGGGCCATCGCGGACGAATGCGGCAAGATCAGCAGTGTTGAACGATCGGTGAAGCCGTGCGCCCCGTCGCGCTCAGCCGGTGACGGTCATCGTCAGGACGCCCTGCTTGCTGGTCACGCCGGGCTCGGCGAGGCACCTCAGGAGGTCCAGCGCCGGGTTGGTGAGGGTCTGGACGACCTCGTCGCCGGCGAACTTGCCGCTGTCGACGTGGGAGACGCTGGTCTCGATCGTCTGGCCGGCGACCGTCGTGTAGGCACGCTCGGTCGACGTGGTGTTGCTCGTGTCACCGTTGTTCCAGTGGATCTGGTGCCTCATGCCGGTGGTCAGGGTCGGCACCGACAGGCAGCTCAGGTCCGCGGTGTAGGACCCACCGCTGGTCAGGCCGGTGATCGTGGGGTCGGTCGAGGTGCAGGAGTAGGTGTTGGCGTAGGCGACCGCGGTCGAGCGCGTCGTGAGCAGCTCGCCGGGCGTGTAGGTGGCGTTCTCGGTGCCGGTGCAGGTCGTGAGGTCCAGCGCGTGGGCGGACGGCGGGTTCCACGCCGTCCCGAGCGCGAGGGCCGCCAGGGCGACGAGCAGGGCGACGGGGCGGCGGTCGCGGAGGCGGCCGGAGGTGTGGAGGGTGACGTGCACGTGCTTGCCTCTCGTACGAGTGTGGATCTGCGATCACTGTGTGATCGTGCCTTTAACTCGTACTGCGTTCGGCAGCTCCCCGGAAGGGCCCCGGCGGAAGTTGACGCGCGCGTCCCGCACCGCGAACGGGAGCGTCGTGCGCTCAGCCGCCGACGCCCGCCACGACCGGCGAGCAGGTTGGCGCGACGGCGTGCGCGGGGTCGAGGGCGTTGAGCACGTCGCGGGCGGCGACGTGGTCGTAGGGGATCGAGATGTGGTCGCCGAGGTCGAGGAGGCACTGGCTCTGGAGCGTGATGTTGGTGACGCTCGGACCGCTGAGGAAGGCCGAGGAGTAGGGCGTGACGACCTCGTCGTAGGCGGTCTCGATGACCGTGTAGTCCACGCCGCTGACGGTGTCGCCGCCGGCGTTGAGCGCGGTCAGGAACGCCGATCCGGCGTGCTGGTCCGAGCACGCCTCGCAGCCGGCGCCGAGGATGCCCTCGCCGCCCAGCAGCAGGTCGGTCAGCGTGAAGATCCCGAGCAGCGTCGTGCCGTGGTTGGACGGTGCGAGGCCGACGAGCGTGTGGACCTTCGCGGCGCCGCCGAGGTTCTTGAGGTAGTACCGGGGCATCATCCCGCCCTGGGACCAGCCGACGATGTCGACCTCGCTGGCCCCGGTCGCGGTCAGCACGGCGTCGACCTCGGTCGACAGCTGGCCGGCCGACGCGGCGACCGGACCGGTCCCGCCCAACCCGCTCGGCGCGCTGACGCCGTAGGTGAAGGTGTAGACGCAGTAGCCCTCGTTCTTCAGCAACGGGGCGATCGCGTTCCAGCTGGTGATCTGGTCGGCGAACGTTCCGTTGACGAGGACGACCGGGCGGGGGTGCGCGGTCGACGGCACGCACGTGGGGTCGTTGGCGCCGGCCGGCGCGGCGCCGGGCGAGGCCTGCGCCGCGAGGGCCGCGGCGGAGAAGTTGTAGACGACCGGCAGGGTGGCACCGGCGGGCGCGGCGCCGATGGCGGCGAGCACGACGATGGCGGCGAGGGCGAGGGCGGTCCGGAGCGGGCTCATGGTCCCGAGCTTCTCAGAATTACCCAGCAGTCACGAAACCAATTGACTGTCAGCGGGAAGACGCGACGGGAACGCGCCAGGTGCTGCCCCGGAGCGTTGCGCGTCGGCGGTGCGGCGCCGTCCGCCGGGGACGCGGCGTCTTGGCCGTCGTGCCGTCGATGCTCCGCAACCTGCGTCGGTGAGGATGGCAAGCTTCGCCCCGTCCATCGCTGAGCGAAGTCATCCGACAAACACAGAAAGATCAGCGTTCCTGCGCTTGACGTGAGTAGGCGATCGTTCCAAGATGCGCGGCGCCGTCCCGCGGTCCACAGCCAGGGGGCCGGCGTCTGGCGATCGGTGGCCCGATCGCCGTCCCATCCCATGTTCCGTGGAGGAACCCATGTCCCCGTTGCTCGCCGCGCGCCGGCCGCTGGTCGGCGTCGCGATCCTCGTCACCCTCCTGGCCCTGGCGGCCGTCCGGACCGGCGTGGCCAGAGCCGACGGACCCGGGTCGGGCTCGCCGTGGGTGGCGACGGTCGGCGACTCCTACATGTCGGGGGAGGGCGGGCGCTGGGCGGGCAACACGGTCCTCGACGACCCGGCCGACGTCGATGCCGGCGGCGCGAGCGCGTACTTCGACAACGCGACGCACACCGCCGAGACGATCCCGAACTGCCACCGCTCCTCGGCGGCCGAGGCGCACATCGGCCACGGCGTCAGCTCGGTCAACTTCGCCTGCTCGGGTGCGACCACCTCCACCGAGACCGTCGGCGGCGACTTCAAGCCCGGGCTGGACTTCGCGAGCACCGCGAGCGACGACGGCCAGGCGGCGAGCCTGCGGGACTTCGCCGAGACCCACAACGTCAAGTTGGTGGCGATCTCGATCGGCGGCAACGACCTGCACTTCGCCGACATCATCACCCAGTGCGTCACCGACTACCTCACGTCGACCGTGCTGCTCAAGAACGTGTGCAACAACGACACGTCGGTCACGGCGAACCTCACGTCGACCAACCTCGCCGCCGTGACCGCGGCGATCAGGGGCGCGATCACCCACATCCACACCGCGATGGCCGACGCGGGCTACAGCGAGTCCCAGTACACGCTGCTGGTCCAGAACTACGAGTCGCCGATCCCGCCCGGCAGCGGGTTCCGCTACAGCCAGGGCGGGCTGAACCGCGGGCTGGTCGGCTGCGAGTTCTGGAACGCCGACGCCGACTGGGCCAACACGACGCTGCTGCCCACGCTCAACGGCCTGATCGCCAGCGCGGCCGGAGGCTTGTCCTACACCAACCTCAGGACCATGAACCTGTCGAGCGCCTTCAACGGCAACCGCCTCTGCGAGACCGGCGCGGAGACGATCGACGAGAGCGACCACGCCACCTGGCAGGACGCGGGCGCCTCCGACGACTTCGAGTGGATCCAGTCGATCCACGCCGTCCAGGTCCTCAGCCCGTTCCAGGTCCAGGAGTCGATGCACCCCAACTGGTGGGGCGAGCACGCGCTGCGCAACTGCCTCCGCCAGGCCTACAACAACGGCAGCCCCGTCGGCGGGACCTGCACGCGCGACGGCGCCGGCCTCACGGCCGACGGCGAACCCAAGATGGACCTCAACTAGACCTCGAGGAGGTCGAACCACCCATGCGCACCACCCGCACCCTCGCGACCACCGCCGCCGCGGCGCTGACCATCCTCGCCTGCGCGGCGGCCGCCGCCCAGGCCGACCCCGGCAAGGTGTCGACCGGCGACCTGACCGTCACGACCAGCGACACCACGCCTGCACCGGGCGAGACGATCACGATCGGCGTCGACTACGTCGTGCAGACCTCCGACCTCACCGCCGTCAGCGCCAACATGGGCTTCGGCAGCTACACGCCGCCGCCGCAGATCGCGGTCAACCTCGCCGACCTGTCGTTCGTCTCCGGCTCCTGCACCGGCGACTTCTCCGGTTGCACCTACAACCCTGCGATCACCGACGCCTTCGACGCCAGGGTCCCGGCCCCACCGCCGGGCAGGACGGTCTCCGGCACGGCGCAGTTCACGGTGTCGTCCAGCGCGACGAACGGCGAGACGATCGCCTTCGCCGGCCACCACGAGTCGCAGCTCCTCAGCGGCGGCACGTCCCGCAACGGCACGCCGCTGCTGAGGCTGACCGTCAGGGCGCCGCCGGAGGCCGACCTCGGCGTGGACCTGAGCGCGACGGCGTCGCTGCTGAACCCGAGGGTCTCCTACGACGCCGCGGTGACCAACAACGGCCCGGCCGCCGCGACCTCGGCGACGATCACCACGCAGCTGCCGTCGCAGGCCACGGGGATCAGCTCGTCGACCTGCACCTACGCCTCGGGCACCGATCAGGTCTCCTGCCCGATCGGGGCGCTGGCCGACGGCGCCACCACGCACGCGACGTTCACCGCCACCTACGGCCTGCTGACGATCGGCCTGCCGCTGCACGCCACGGCTACGCGGACCGCCAGCGCGCCGACCGACCCCAACGCCTCCAACGACAGCGACAGCGCCGACTGCAACGCGATCACGTCGCTGCTGATCACCTGCTGAGGCAAGGAGAACCAACATCATGCACAACTCCATCGTCCACCGGCCGCTGCGCGTCCTCGGGCTGGCCCTGGCCGCGACGCTCGCCTGGGCCGCGCTGGCCGCCGGCTCGGCCCACGCGCTGACCGGCGTCGTCTGCGGCGGCTCCGAGTCCGGGACGTTCTCGCCCAGCCTCACGAACACGCCGGCGCCGACCGCCGTCGCGTTCACCCAGAACTACGGCTGCGTGTCGCCGACCGACCCGGCCATCAGGTCGGGCCTGTACAGCAGCGCGATCACCGCGCCGGCGACGTGCGCGCTGGTGACCACCGGCGCCACGCGCACGCGCCTCATCAGATGGAACACGGGTGAGACCAGCTCCTTCACGTTCACCTCCACCGTCAGGACCTTCGGCAACCTCATCACCGCGAGGCGCGCCGGCACCATCACGGCGGGGAAGTTCGCGGGGGCGACCGCGAACGAGCAGGTCGTCGGCACCGCGGACCTGGCGTCGTGTGACGGCGCCGGCGCGTCGAGGTACTCCGCGGCCACCGTCCTGACGATCACGGCGTCCTGAGGTCCATGCGCATCCTGCTCGCCGGCGCCGTCCTCGTCGCCGCCATGCTCACCCCCGGTGCGGCGCTTGCCGCGCCGGGGACGGTGACCGGCCTGGACGGCCTGTCGCTGACCGTCAGCAACACCACGCCCGCGCCGGGGGAGGTGGTGACGGTCGGCATCAGGTACACGACGCGCAGCGTCGACGTGGGGACCTTCGCCAACCTGGAGGGCTTCGGCGACGACATCATCAACGGCACGAGGTCCCAGAACCTCGACGACTTCACGTTCGTCCCGGGCTCCTGCAGCGGCGACTACATCGCCTGCAGCCCGGACCCGTTCGACGGCAGGGGCCTCAAGGGCGTGGTGGCGGACGCCACCGCGTCCGGCGTGGTCGTGAACGTGGGCGCGCAGTTCCTGGTCGCGAGCGGCGCGTCGCTGGGCGAGAGGATCTCGTTCTTCGGCTACCGCTACGAGTCCGACGACGCCGGCACGACCAGCACGGGCTCGACGCCGATGACGCTCACGGTGACGGCGCCCGGCGCGGACCTCGGCGTCTCGCTTGGCGCGACCGCGGGGCCGCTGCTGAGCGGCACCATCAACTACGACGTCGGGGTCAGGAACGACGGCCCGGCCGCGGCGACGTCGGCGACGATCACGACGCAGCTGCCGACCGAGGCCACCGGGATCACGTCGGCGTCGTCGTGCACCTACACGGCCGCCACGCACCGCGCCAGCTGCCCGATCGGGACGCTGGCCAACGGCGCCACGACCCACGCGACGTTCGCCGCCACCTACGGCCTGCTGTCGCTGGGCCTCGCGCTGAACGCCACGGCGACCCGGACCGCGAGCGCGCCCGCCGACCCCAACGCCGCGAACGACAGCGCGAGCAAGTCCTGCGCGGTCGTCACGTCGCTGGTGATCCTCTGCTGAGGGAGTGCGAGTGGTCCAGCCCACGCCGCGTGCTGCGCTCAGCAGGCGGCGTGGGCGACCGGGCCGTGCCGTGAGGCGGCCGCGGTCCCGGCCGCCGCGCAGGATCCGGCGGGCGTCGCCGTGACGCGCTTGACGGCGGCGGCAAGGTTGTCGCGGGGGTGCGTGTCGGCGCTCGGCGCCAGCGCCGCGGCGAGCACCGCGTAGCGGCGGGCGCTCCGGGCGTCGGCGTGGACGACGAGCGTCGCCGACCCGCCGGCGGCGAGCGGCGGCAGCGTGCAGACGCGCGGGCGGCCGCCGCTGCACGTGGTCCCGGGCGGCGCGGCGATCCGGCCCTGCGGGACGGCGGCCAGCCGGACGCGGGCACCGGACACGCGGCGCGTGCCGCGGTTGGTGACGCGCACGTGGAAGGCGAGGTCGTCGCCCTGGTAGACGGTCCGGCGCGGCGCGCGGACGGTGACGCCGAGGTCGATCGGCGCGGCGAAGGCGGGCGCGGGCGCGGGCGCGGCGAAGGCGGGCGCGGGCGCGGGGAGGACGGGCGCGGCGCCGGGTGGCGCGGGCGTGGGCGTCGGCATCGGCGCCGGCGACGGCACGGGCGGCGGGTCCTGCACGGGCGTCACGAGCGTCAGGTGGTTGTTGTCCGGCTCGGCGTCGGCGGGCGTGACGTCGGCGGTCACCGCGCGCGCGGTCAGCATGTCCGCGCCGGCCGGCACCCGCCCCGCGACCGCGTAGAGCTCCGTGGCGCCGGGCGCGATGCTGCCCAGCCCGCAGCGCACGCGCGCGCCGTCGCGCCCACAGGTCCCGGCGGTCGCCGCGGTCACCTGGAGGTCGAGGTCCGCGGGCAGCGTGAGCTGTCCGACGACGCCGTTGGCACGCGCGGAGCCGACGTTGCGCACGCGGATCTCCGCGACGTACTGCCCGCCGCGGACCGCCTCGGCCACCGCCGTGACCTGCAGGTCGGTGACCACGCCGGCCAGCGTGACGGTCCGCTCGCTCGTGCCCGTGCCGCCGCAGTCCTCCGCGGGCCCGACCCGCGCCGGCGCCGCCGCGGTCAGCTGCGCGCGCACGTGCGCCGCGCCGTCGCGGGCGGCCGCGGCGAGGTCGACCGGGACGCTGACGACGTCCGGCTCTCCGGGCGACCCGTAGACGCCGGGCGGGACCGCGACGGTGATGTCGCCGCCCGCGATCGCCGCGTGCGCGCCCGGCACCCCGGATGGCGCGCCGACGGTCACGGCGTCCGGATCCAGCCCGGCGCCCGACAGCGCGACCGTGAGCGTCCCGGCCGCGCGCAGCCGCCCGCTGAGCGCGATCCGCAGCGGCCACGGGCGCCGCGCCGGGTCCAGCGCGCCGGGCGTCCCGCTCTCGATCTCGGCCAGCGGCGCGAGCTCGACGTCGACGTCGTCGAGCAGGTTGCCGGCGCCGGGATGGTCCGGATCGACGAGCTGGCCCTCGGCGCCCAGCTCGTACAGGCCGGTCGCGCCGGTGAACGTGCCGGGGCCGGAGTGGCGCGTCCACACGTCGGTGGTCGAGGTGACGTCGGCGAGGCGCTGGACCTCGACGCTCGGGTCGGTGTAGGACGGGACCAGGCTGCCGGCGCGGTAGACGCCGAGGTGCAGGTCGTCGTCGTCGCGGCGGTTGCGATGCGCGAAGGACCAGCCGATGCGGTCGCCGGTGGTCAGGCAGACCGTCTGGAACATCCGCGCCGGCACGTCCACGTTGACCTCGACGAACTGGCCGCCCGCGGGCGCCTCGACGCCGTCGTAGCCCGTGCCCCACGTCTCGGCGGGCGCGTCGGCGGGGCCGGCCGGGGGCGACGTCGTCGACCAGTCGGCGAGGCGATGCTCGCTCGGCTGCGGATCGGGGTCGTTGGCCGCCTCGAGGTAGGCGAACCTGTTCGGCGCCACCGCATAGCCCTCTTCGAAGGAGCCGTTGAGCACCGCCCGCGGCGCCGCCGCGACAGCGATCGCCGGCCCTGCGAGCAGCGCCGCCAGCAGGCCGGTCAGCATCGCACGGCACCTCGGCCTCCGGCGCATTCGACGAAGCTACGACGCTCAGCAAACCGGATCGAGCGGCAGCCGATCAGCGTCACACATAAGTCAGGGTCGTTGGCTCATGCTCTCGGCGGCGTAGAGCTTCCATCGGCCGGGAACGCCCTTGAGCGCGTGCTCGCCGCGGTCGGCGAGGACACGTCCGGAGCCCGCGATCAGGTCGCGGACGGTCGCGCTGACGAGGATCTCGCCGGCTGCCGCGTGGGCGCTGACGCGTGTGCCGACGTGCACGGCGAGCCCGCTGATGTCGCCGTCGGGCAGCAGCTCGCACTCCCCGGTGTGCAATCCGGCGCGGACCTCGAGGCCGAGCGCGCCGACGGCGTCACGGATCGCCAGCGCGCTTCCGATCGCGCGGCTGGGACCGTCGAAGATCGCCAGCGCGCCGTCGCCGAGGGACTTGACGACGCGGCCGCGGTGGCGCTCGACCTCCTGGCGGACGATGGCGTCGTGGCGCTCCAGCAGCGTGCGCCACGGTCCGTCGCCCAGCGCGGCCGCGTGCTCGGTCGAGCCCACGATGTCGGTGAACAGGACCGTGGCCAGGACGCGGTCGCTGATCGTCGCCGGCGCGGCCCCCGTGAGGAAGCGCTGGATCTCGTCGGCGCCGACGAGGTCGCCCTGCCAGACCATGCCGGATCCCGGGATCTCGACATAGCGGGCGCCCGGGATGTGGTCGGCGGCGTAGCGCGAGTGGCGCGGGTCCAGGAAGGTGTCGTCGGTGCGCCGGATGACGAGCGTCGGGCAGCGCACGGTGGGCAGGACGTCCCGCACGTCCACACGCACGAGCATGCGCAGGACCTCGGCGGCGGCGGACGGGCTCATCGACTGGCGCTGGAGCCGCGCGAGCGCGCGGCGCGTCTCGCCGTCGGCGTCGTCGAACCGGCCCCACGGGTGGCTGCCGTCCGCCTCGCGTCCCCAGTTGGCGAGCAGCGCCCGGATGCGGGGCTCCTGCTCGGCGGCGGTCTCGGCCCACTCGTAGCCAGGTCCGCGGACGGCGCGTGGGATCGGGCTCATCAGCGCCATCGCACGGACCCGTGACGGGACGGTCGCGGCGAACAGGGTCGCCAGCGCGCACCCCTCGCTGTGGCCGATCAAAGCGGCGCGCTCGCTGCCGACCGCGTCGAGGACGGCGAGGACGTCGTCCAGGTGGTCCTCCAACGGCGCGGCGCCCGGCGGGCGGTCCGACATGCCGCTGCCGCGCCGGTCGAAGCGGATCAGCCGCGCGAACGTCCCGAGCCGGTGCAGGAACCGCGCGAGGTCCGGGACGTCCCAGGCGAGCTCGATGTTGGACAGGAACGCCGGGACCAGGACGAGGTCGAGCGGGCCGTCGCCCGAGACCTGGTAGGCGATCTGGAGATCGCCGCTGCGGGCGTATTGCGTCGAGATCTCCTGCAAACCTGAGTCATCAGTACCACAGAGCGGCACTCCGCTCCAGGCCACGTGGGCAGGGGCGTGAGAGGATGGCCGGCGATGTCCGGCACCATGCGTCAAGCGGCTGCGTCGCTGGACCTCGTCGCCGAGGTCGCGACCCTGTGGGACGTGGCCGTCCGCGTCCGGGAACGCGTCGCGGCCCTCGCCACGCTCGACCCGGTCTCCCAGGCCGTGCTGCTCGCCGTCGTCGGCCGGCTCGAAGCGCAGCTCTGGCTGCTGCGCGCCGAGCTGGCGGACTGACCGGCGGCTAGGCCCGGCGGGCGCCGAGCGCGACGCCGGTGTCCGGCTCGACCCGGAAGCGCCAGGCGGTCGTCCGCTCCCACTCGGCCAGGACGTGACGTTCGCCGGGGCGGTCGACGTCGTCGAGGACGACCGTGGCGCCGGTGGCGAGGCGGGGCTCGAAGAACGCCAGCGCCGGGAGGCGGCGGTGCTCGTCGCCCGGCTCGTAGGCCGGCGGCCCGTCGACGACGAGGAGGTCGACGGTGGGCGGCAGCTCCCGCTCCAGGGCGGCCGCGTCGTACCACGGCGGCTCACCGGTGAGCGGTGCGTGGATCACGGTGGCGAGGTCGCCGAGTCCCTCGCGGTCGAGCAGGTCGCGCACGCGCGCGGCCCAGCGCTCGTCGTGCTCGACGGCGGTCAGCGTGCCCGCGCCGCGCTGGCGCAGCAGCCGGGCCAGGACGACGGTGCTCGCGCCGCTGCCGCACTCCACGACGCTCGTGCGGTCGCCGTACATGATGTCGTTGCAGACCAGGACGAGCCCGGCCGGGCGCATCGCACCGGTGTTCCACGGCAGGTAGCCGCCGGCGTCGAGCAGCGGGCGCAGGACGTGCCAGGCGCCGAGGTCGGCCGCGGCGCTCACGCGGCCACCAGCGGGAAGGCGCGCTCGGCGTAGTCGGCCTCGTAGCGCGCGGCGACGCGCGTGACCTCGAACTGCTGCGCCCAGGCCCGCGCCCCGGGCAGGTCGGTCCCGCGCGCGCCGTCGATGACGGCCTGCAGCGCCTCGGCGAGCGCGGCCGGGTCGTCCGGTTCGACGAGCAGCCCGCGGCCGTCGGCCAGCGTCTCGGGGAAGCCGTCGACCCGCGTGCCGACGACCGGGACGCCCAGGCCCATCGCGAGCACCGCGGCCTGCGAGAACGCCTCGTCGCGCGACGGGCACGCCTGGACGGTGGAGCCCGCGACCCACGTCGCCGGGTCGTCGCGCCAGCCCGGCAGCGTGATGACGCCGCCGAGGCCCAGCTCGGCGATCCGGGCGCGCAGCGCGGGTTCCAGGACGCCCGCGCCGAGCAGGAAGACCGGGGGCGAGGCGTCCATCAGCCCGATCGCCTCGACCAGCACGTCGGGGCCCTTGTCGGCGCTGAGGCGCCCGGTGTAGACGATCCGCTCGTGGGGGAGGCCGCGGCGCTCGATCGCGTCGAGTCCGTCGACCGGTGAGATCCCCCGCGCGATGCGCTCCTCGCGCATCCCGGCGCGCAGGACCCCGGCCCGGGCGCCCGGGCTGTGGGCGTAGAAGCGATCGATCCGGCCGACCGCCTCGCCCATCGCGCGCCACTGCGGCAGCGCCGGCCAGCGGTAGTCGTTGTGCTCGCTGGCGAACAGCGGCACGCCGCCCGGCACCGCGCGGGCCGCGGCCCACCAGCCGCCGAACATGTGCGCGTGGACGACGTCGGCGCCTTCGAGTCGCGGGGCCAGCCACGCGGCGAACGCCGGGTCGGCGCGCCATTGGAGGTCGGTCGTCCCCTCCATCACCTCGGGCTCGACGCCATGGGCGCGCGCGAGATCCACACCGGCCCGCGACGCGAACCCGACCAGCAGCCGCGTCCTATGCCCACGCTCATGCAGCGCCCGGCTGATCCGCAACAGCGACAGCTGCGCGCCTCCGGGTTCAAGCTTGGCCAAGACCCGGGTTATCAACACGTGCTCCCAACCTACCGGGCCGGCGTCACCATCGAGTGAACGGCAGGTGAACGGGCGGGAGAACGCCTCGGCGCGCCCGGCGGTGACCGAAGTCGGTGGCGGCATCGACCTTCGGAGGTGGTCGGCGGCGTCGCGCGGTGGTGTGCTGGGCGCATGTTCGAGCATCGATCGAAGAGCGTCCTGCTGCTGATCGTCGTGCTGCTGCTGAGCCTTGCCGGCGGTGTCGGAGCACAGGCTCGGGTGGTGGGCGTGACCTTGGACGACGGCCCGCGCGGCCCGGACGAGTCCTACGCCTTGTTCGAGCAGGCCGGCGCTGATGCGATCGAGGCGCCGCAGTCGTGGGCCGAGCTCGAGCCGGCACGCGGTCGCTTCCGCTTGGCGGACATCGAGAGCATCGTGGAGGGCATCGCGCCGACGCCGTCCACGCAGGCCATGCTGATCCCGGCGGTCATCGAGACCGGCGCGCGGTCGACGCCGCCGGACCTGCGCCGCGTGCGATGGGACGACCCACGCATGGTCGAGCGCTATCGCATGCTGATCGATCGGATCGCCCGAGCGTCGACCCGTCAGGTGACGACGTTGTCGATCGCCAACGAGGCCGACGTCTACTTCGGCGCTCATCCACGCGAGCTGCCGGCGTTCCTGCGCTTCGCCCGCGCCGAGCTGGCCGAGCTGCGCCGCCGCGCGCCGTGGGTGCACGCCGGCGTCACGGTCACCTCCGCGGGTCTCGCCGGCGCCCACCCGCGCATCGCGCGCGCCCTCGCGCGCCTCGGCACCGCGACGATCGTCACCTACTACCCGCTCGGCGACGGCTACCGACCGCGTCCTGCAAGCGCGCCGCTCACCGACATACCGCACTTGATCGACCTCGCACACGGCCGGCCGCTCGTCATCCAGGAGGCCGGCTACCCGAGCTCCCCGCACCTGGGAAGCACGCCGACCGCCCAGGCGACGTTCGTCCGCGACGTCTTCGCCGCATGGGACCGCGACCCCGCCGCGATCCCGTTCCTGAGCTTCTACTCGCTCTTCGACCTGCCCACCGGCGCCTGCGCACACCGGAGCGACAACGACCAAGCCGCCTTCCTGTGCTCGCTCGGCCTCCACGACCGCGCCGGTCGCCCGAAGCCCGCCTGGGCGGCGTTCCGCATGGGCGCGCAGCACGTCACGCGATGACTGGTCAGAAGGTGATCGTCCAGCCCTCCTCCTGCGCTTGGGCCTTCGTGTAGGACACGCCGGAGATCTCGGTGCCGTGGTCGCCGAAGGGCGTGATGAGGCCGCCCTGGTTGCCCAGCAGACCGGGGACTTGACCTTGGCCTTGTCGGCGATCTGCGAGCCGGTCAGGTCGACAACGGTCGTAGATCCACCACAAGTTCGTCGTCTGTGGATTCAACGGCGACGACCCGACGGTGTTCTGCGGGTCCTCGAATCTCGCGCTGGGCGGCGAGGAGGAGAACGACGACAACCTGATCGCGATCCACGACGGCGACGTCGCGACCGCGTTCGCGATCGAAGCGATGACGCTCATCGATCACTTCGGCTTCCTCGACCGCTACCGCCAGAAGGCGAGGGCCAGGGGCGAGGCGGCCACGCCGGCGCGCGCCGACAGGAGGGCGGCGGCCAGGCGGGTCCACTGGTACCTGTCGACGACCGACGGGTGGTAGCACAAGTTCTTCGACACGAACGACCTGCGCTGCCTGGACCGCGAGCTCTTCGCCGCCCTGCTGGCGTAGGCGCGCGGGATTCCTGCCGTGCCTGGGCACGGCGCTGTGGAACTGCACGGGTTCGGCCACGCAAGCGCCACACAACATCCCGTCCGGCACGGGGCGTCCACGCGCCTGAGAGCGTCGTTTGACGTTCGTGGAGTGATCACCGAGGCACACCGGAGGTCGGTCGAGATGGACATCGCCGTGCTGACGAGCTTCCTGGCGCCGCTGCTGCCGGCGCTCCTACGTCCCGGGCAGCAGGCGCTCGAGACGCTCTCCGGGCAGATCGGCGCCGCTGCGGCCGAGAAGGTCCGGGCGCTGTGGGCGCGGCTCGGGCCGAAGGTGGCCGAGCGCCCAGGCGCGGAGGAGGCGGCGGTCAAGGTCGCGGCGGGCGAGGAGCGCTGGACCGGGACGCTCGCCCTCCACCTGGAGGAGCTGCTGGACGCCGACCCGGCGCTGAAGGCCGAGGTCGCCGCGCTGTTCGCCGACGCCGTCGCGGCGGCCGGGACGACCGTGATCGCGCAGGGCGACCGCTCGGTCGCCGTCGGCAAGTCGGTCACCAACTCGACGATCATCACCGGCGACGGCACGGTCACCGGCGGGTGAGCGGCCGTGTCCGAGTGGCGCCACATCGAGGCCGGGCCGGGCGCGCTCGTCGTCGCGGGCGACGCCACCAACAGCGTCATCATCAACGGCAGCCCGATCATCCAGGCGCGCGTCGACGGGCCGAACGCGCTGTTGGCCGAGGCGGTGCTGGCACCCCGCCGGATCGCGCTGCCGCTGCCGCGCCACGCGGTCCCGGCGACGCCGTCCGGCGCGGTCGACCGCGCGGACGAACGCGCCGCGTTGTTGAGGTCGTTGGTTCCGGGGACGGCCGTGGAGGTCCATGGCGTGGCGGACATCGGCAAGACCGTGGTCCTGCTCGGCGCGCTGGTCGCCGCCGACCCGCGGTGGCCGGACGGCATCGTGTACGTCTATGCCCGGCGCAAGCCGCTCAGCGATCTGCTGCAGGAGGTCTACGACGGGTTCTTCGAGCACGATCCGCCGGTGCTCCAGCCCGACCAGGAGCTGCGGCGCACGCTCGCCGAGCGGCGGGCGCTGGTCGTCTTCGACGCGATCGACCTCGACCGCCAGGACGCCGGCCAGCTGTCGCTGGCGCTGCCGGGCTGCGCGCTGGTCCTGGCCGCGCGCGGCCGCACGCTCGGGACCGGCCCGGCGATCCGCGTCGCGGGGCTGGACGAGACGGCGGCGGTCGAGCTCGTCGAGCAGGAGCTCGGCCGCGCGCTGACCGTGGCCGAGCGGGCGGAGGTCCGCGCGTTGTGGCAGAGCGTCGACGGCCACCCGTTCCGCCTGCTCCAGGCGGCCGGGGCCGTGCGCGACGGGAGCGGGACGTTCGCGGAGGCGGCCGGCGGCGACCCGGCGCTGGCCGAGATGTTGATGCGGTCGTTGCCCGCCGGTGGCCGCGACGTCGTCGCGTTGCTGGCCGCGCTGCAGGGAGAGACCGCCGGCGTCGGCCCCCTGACCGAGTGCGCGGGCCTGCGGGCCGCCGACGTGGCCGCCGAGCTGGCCCGCCGCCGCGTGCTCGCGACCGGCAGCCCGCGGTACCGCGTGGCGGGCGCGACGGCCGGCGCGCCGCCGTCTGCGGTCCTGGACGCGGAGCCGCGCTGGCGCAAGGCGCTGACCGGGTGGGCGGCGGACCCGGATCGGAAGCCCGCCGCGGTCCTGGACGAGGCGCCGCTGCTGCTGGACGCCTTCGCCCGCGCGGTGGCGCGCGCCCCGGCGGCCGAGACCGTCGCGCTGGCGCGGGCGATCGACGGCGCGCTGGCGTGGGGCCGGCGCTGGGGCAGCTGGGGCGAGGTGCTCGAGGGTGCGCACGATGCCGCCGTCGCGGGCGCCGATCCGCACGGCGAGGCCTGGGCGCTGCACCAGCTCGGCACGCGCGCGTACTGCCTCGGCGATCCGCAGACGGCCGTCACGCAGCTGGAGGCCGCGCTCGCCCTGCGCGAGCGGATCGGGGACCGCGAGGGTGCCGCCGCGACGCGCCACAACCTCGACTTCATCCTCCGCCCACCGGGTGGCGCCCCGGACGAGAAGCCGGACGGATCGCCGCCGAGGCCCAGCCGGCCGTGGCTGAGCATCGCGGCGGTGCTGGCGCTGGCCGGGGTCGGGGCGGCGATCGCCGTGAGCAGGGGCGGGGAGGCGGGCGAGAGCGCGAGCACGACGCCCGCGTCCCCGGAGATCACGACGGTGACTCCGTCGACTTCGACAGGGGTCACGCCGACTTCCACGGGGGTCACGCCGACCGGGACCGCGTCGACGCCCGGGGCGGGCGCGGCAGGCGGTGGCGGTGGCACGCCGGGCGGCGGGACGACCACGACCAGGACCCAGACCAAGCAGTTCACGCTGACGATCAACTTCAGCGGTCCCCGCGGCCCCGTGACGAAGGACCCGGAGGACGAGGATGGGCACTACGACGAGGGCACGACCGTGACGCTCCGCGCGCAGGACAGCGAGCTCGCGCGGTTCCTTGGCTGGGGCGGCGACTGCCGGCGCAGCTTCCCGACCTGCACCCTGACGATGGATCAGGACCACACGGTCCTGGCGCGCTTCGTCGCTATCGACCCGAAGTCCACGAACTCCACCCCGGGGACGACCGGTCCCACCACGTTCGGGTCCAGCACCACCGCGCCGTCCGACGCCAGCTCGACCGTGCCGTGAGCGCTCCGGCGACCGCGAGACAGGAAGTGCTCCGTCCAGCTGAGCGGACCGCACCGAAATCCGGGTGAGGCCTGCCGTAGCGACTGGGCGCCGGCCGGCCGTTAGCGTCACCCAAGGTGAACACCGTCGAAAGGGTGAATGGTCTGCCGCCGCTCGTCGGTCGCCGCGCGCAGCTGGCGACTGTCGCCGACGCGCTCGCCGGCCTGGAGGCCGGCCGCTCGGCGATCCTGGCGATCAGCGGTGAGCCCGGGATCGGCAAGACGCGGCTCGTCGACGAGCTCTGCGCGCGGGCCGACGCACGCGGCGACCTCGTGCTCGGCGGCCGCGCCGCCGAGTGGGAGCAGGACCTGCCGTTCGGGGTCGCGGTCGACGCGCTCGGCGACTACGCCGCGTCGCTGGGCGCCGACCGCCTCGCGCGCCTCGTCGGCGGACAGGCGGCCGAGCTGGCACCGATCGTGCCCGGGCTCGACGGGCTGGCGGGCGCCGCCACCGGCCGCCTCCAGGACGAGCGCTTCCAGACCCACCGCGCGGTCCGCGCGCTGCTGGAGGCGCTGAGCGCCAACACTCGCGTCGTGCTCGCGCTCGACGACCTGCACTGGGCCGACGACGCGTCGCTGGAGCTCGTCGCCCACCTGCTGCGCCGCCCGCCGCGCCGCGGCGTCCTGATCGTGCTCGCCTTCCGCCCGGCGCCGCCGCGAGCGGTCCTGCTCGACGCGCTGGCCGCCGCGGCGCGCGAGGGCGCCGTGGTCGAGCTGCCGCTCGTCGGCCTCACGCGCCCCGAGGCCGACGCGCTGCTCGCGGGCGACGTCCCGGCCGCCGTCGGCGACGTGCTCGTCGAGCAGTCCGGCGGCAACCCGTTCTACCTCCAGGAGCTGGCGCGCGCGGCGACGCCCGTGACGGTCGCGGCCGGCGACGTGCCGCGCAGCGTCGCGCTCGCGCTCGACCAGGAGGTGCGCGGCCTGCCCGAGGACGCCCAGCGGCTCGTGCGCGCGGGTGCCGTCGTCGGCGATCCGGTGGGCCTCGACGTGGCGATCGCCGCCGCCGGCCTGCAGGAGGCGCCCGCGCTCGCGGCCCTCGACGTCCTGCTCGGTGCCGCGCTGCTGGCGCCGACCGACGTCCCGCGCCGCTACCGCTTCCGCCATCCGCTCGTGCGGCGCGCCGTCTACGACACGACCGCCGAGGGCTGGCGCCTGGGCGCCCACGCCCGCGCGGCGCAGGCACTGGAGCAGCAGGGAGGATCGCTGAGTGCTCGGGCTCACCACCTGGAGCGCTGCGCGCAGCCGGGCGACGCCGAGGCGATCGGCGTGCTGCTCGGCGCGGGCGCGGCCGTGGCCCCGCGCGCGCCAGCGGCGGCGGCCGGCTGGTACGCCGCCGCGCTGCGGCTGCTGCCCGAGGACGCCGGGAGCGCGGGCCAGCGGCTCGGCCTGCTCGTCGCGCTGGCCCAGTGCCAGGCGGCGACCGGCCTGCTCGCCGACGCGCTCGCGTCGCTGACCGGTGCGCTGGAGCTGGCTGCCGCCGACGAGGCGCTCGCGCCGCTGCGGGCGCGGCTGGTCGCCGGCTGCGCGATGTGCGAGAACCTGCTCGGCCGCCACGAGGCCGCGCACGGCCGGCTGGTCGCCGCGCTGGACCACGTCGCCGATCGCGACTCGGCGGTCGCCGCCGACCTCCAGGTGGAGCTGGCCGCCGACGCGCTCTACGACGGCGACTTCGCCGCGATGCGCACCTGGGCGCGGCGCGGGCTGGAGACCGCGGTCGCCCGCGGCGAGCCGGCGCTCCCGGTCGTCGCCGAGAGCCTCGTCTGCTTCGCCGAGCTGGGCCTCGGCCGGGTCGCCGCGGCGCAGGACGCGGCCCAGCGCGCAGCGGAGCGCCTCGACGCGCTCGGCGACGACGCGCTCGCGCTGCGCCTCGACGGCCCGTACTACCTCGGCTTCGCGGAGTACTTCGCCGAGCGCTACGACGCGGCGATCGGCCACTTCCGGCGCGGGATCGCCGTCTCGCGCGCGATCGGCCAGGGGCAGTTCGCGACGCCGATGGCGATCGGCCTGGCCCACGCCTACGAGGTGACCGGCCGGCTGCGCGCAGGGTTGGAGCAGAGCGAGGGCGCGGTCGAGGCCGCGCGGCTGTCGGGCAACCGCCAGGTGCTCTGCTGGGCGTTGACCGCCGAGGCCTGGATCGCCGCGATCGCCGGCGAGCTGCCGCGTGCGAAGACCGCCGGCGCCGAGGCCATGGAGCTGCTCGGCGACCTCGACGACAGCGTGCTCTCACGTGGCACACGCGTCCACGTCGCCGCCGCGCAGCTGGAAGCGGGGGAGCCCGAGCGCTGCCTGGAGGCGATGGCCGACGCGGGCGGCCCGGAGTTCGACCACGTCGAGCCGGGTCGCCGGGCGTGGCTCTACGCGATCCTGGCGCGCGCCGAGCTCGACCTTGGCCACGCGGTCGTCGCCGAGGGCTGGCTGGAGCGCGGCGAGGCGCTGCAGGCGCAGCTGGGTCTCGGTCACGTCGAGGGTGCCGTCGCCTACGCCCGCGCGCTACTGGAGCTCGAGCGCGGCGACGCGCCGGCCGCGCTGGCCCACGCGCAGCGGGCCGAGCGGCGCGCGGCGCAGGCCGGCGCCGCGGTCCAGGCCGCGCGCGCCCGGACGGTCGCGGGCCGCGCCGCGGCGGCCGCCGGCGACCGCGAGGCCGCGGGCGCGTGGCTCGAGCGCGCCGAGGCCGAGCTGGCGGCGATCGGCGCCGTGCGCTTCCGCGACGAGGCCGCGCGCGAGCTGCGGCGCCTCGGGCGCCACGTCGGCGCGCGCAGGCGTCGTGCCGTCGCCGGGGCGCAGGGGCTCGCGAGCCTCAGCGGCCGCGAGCGCGAGATCGCCGAGCTGGTGGCCGACGGGCGGACCAACCGCGAGATCGCCGGAGAGCTGTTCCTGTCGGAGAAGACGATCGAGAGCCACCTGACCAAGGTGTTCGCCAAGCTCGGCGTGTCCGGGCGCGTGGCGGTCGCCGGGGCGGTCGGACGTGCGCGCGACCCCGCCGGTTGAGGGGTGCGAAGCAGGGGGTTCCCTGATGTTCGGGGCCGGCCGGGGGCGTCAGCCTTCCGTGCGTGCCGATGTACCTCCTCACCCACCACCACAGCCCCGCCGAGTGCGGGCGCACCTTCGCGGCGTGGCGTGGCTTCTCCAGCCCGCTGCGCCATCGCGACGCGCTCTGCACCTGCCCGCAGGGCGGCCACGGCCTCTGGTGGTTCGTCGAAGCCGCCGACCGATCCGCCGCGCTCGAGCAACTGCCCGAGTGCGTCGGCCGCCAGACGGAGGTGATCCTTGTCTCTCACGTTCCCATCCCTTGAGGCCCCCCTCGTGACGACCGCGCCCGCCCTCAGCGGCCGCCTGCAGCGCTCGACGCGCGTGGCGGTCGGCGCGCTGCTCGTCCTGGCGATCCTCAACGCCGGGTTCCTGTACGTCTTCCCGGCGCAGGCCGCCACCGGCTACGCGTGGCCGATCCGGCCGCCGGCCGCCGCCGCGTTCCTCGGCGCGGGCTACCTCGCCGGGATCGTCGCCACCGCGCTCGTCGTCTTCGGGGCCGCACGCTGGCGCTCGGCCCAGCCGCTGGCCGTCGCGCTGATGACGCTGTCAGTCGGCCTGCTGGCCGCGACGCTGCTGCACAGCGACCGCTTCCGCTGGGGCTATCCGCCCACGTGGGCGTGGACCGCGGTCTACGCGCTGGCCCCGTTCGGCGTCGCGTTCCTGGCGCTGCGCCAGCGGGCGCAGACGATCCGGCCGATGCTCCGCGACCCGCGGCTGGCGCTCCTGCGCGTCCTGTCGGGGATCGCCGGCGCCGTGCTGGCGCTCGGTGCGATCGCGCTCTTCGCGCTCCCGACCGAGCTCGGCCGCGACTGGCCGTGGCCGCTGACGCCGCTGCTGGCCCAGGCCGTCGCGGCGTGGATCGCGATGATCGCCGCCGCGCTGCTGTGGTGCGCCTACGACCTGCGCCGCGGCGGCGAAGCCTTGATCCCATACGCCACGCTCGGGGCCTGGTGCCTCGCGCTGCTGGCGCTCCCCGCGCTGCACGCCGGTGACCTCACGCGCACCGGCGCGCCGCTGCTGACGTACCTCGCCGTGCTGCTCGCCCTCCTGGCCCTCGCGGGCCTCGGCGTGACGCGCGGCGGGCGCACCGCCATCTAGTTCCTCCCCCCTCACCAAGGAGCATCACCCATGCGCGCGCGCATCAAGCGACGCGGTGCCGTAGTGACGGCTGCCGCGATCGCGTCCTTCGGCCTGGCCACGGCCGCGGCCCCAGCGGCCCTGAACGGCCTCCCGCCCGGCGGGCAGGTCAACGACGACGCGGCGGCGGGCATCGATGCCGCTCGCGACGCCGGCGCCTCCGACGTCGTCGGCGGGTCGCTGGTGGCCGGCGGCGTCCGCGTCCCGTGGGCGACCTTCGAGCAGAAGACGCCCGGCGAGCAGCAGGTCTTCGTCCGCGCGTTCAAGGACGGCCAGTGGCGCACGCAGGGCTCGCCGGCGTCGCTGAACATCGACCCCGCGCAGGAGGCCGAGGCGCCGTCGATCGACTTCGCCGGTGCCGGGCGCACCGTGCCGTGGGTCTCCTGGTACGAGCCCAACACGCAGCTCGGCGCGGCGACCAACATCTTCGCCAGCCGCTTCGACGCCACCAACAAGGTCTGGGTGCCCGAGGGCCAGGACCGCGCGCCGGCCCACAGGGTCCCGTCCTTGAACATCCACACCGACCGCGACGCCGAGAACCCGGCCGTCGTCGGCGGCGCGGCGGTGGCCGGCGCCAACCCGGTGCCCTGGGTCGCCTGGCAGGAGCGCGACGGCGGCGCGAGCAACGACGCCTCGCCGCAGCAGATCTTCGTCTCGCGCGGCATCAGGTCGACCGACTGCTCGGCCAACGCGCCGGGTGGCGGTACGAGCGTCAGCCAGTTCTGCTGGCAGCAGACCGGGGTCAAGCGCATCACCAAGGGCACGGCGGCTCCGGCCGGCGCGACCGACCCGACGCTCAACGTCGACCCGACACGCGACGGCATCGAGCCGGACTTCGCGTTCACCGGCCCCAACGACACGGTCCCGTGGGTCGTCTGGTACGAGCAGGGCCCGAGCCACCTCGGGCTGCGCTCCAATGAGCAGGTCTTCGCGGCCAAGGCGGTCCCGGACGCGACCGCCGACGGCGGCTTCCACTACACGGTGGTCGGCCGCGGCGCGACGGGCGTCCTGGACACCAGCGGCGCCGCCCACGGCTTCGGCGCGTGCGCCGAGAGCACCACCGCCGAGGACGCCTGCTCGCAGAACCTCGTGCCCGGCCACGACGCCGAGGACCCGCGCGTCGCCGCGGGCACGCTGACACCCGGCGGGGCGACGGTGCCGTGGATCGTCTGGTCCGAGGACACCGGCTCCGGCACGCACGCGATCTTCGTCGCGCGCCTGGTCGGCGGCAACCACTTCGAGCTGTTCAACGGTGGGCAGCCCGTCTCCAATCCCGCGGTCGACGCGTCGCGGCCCGACATCACGTTCTCGGGCAACACCCCCTACATCAGCTGGCACGGCAACGTCGGCGGCAAGCTGAAGACGGTGGTGGGCCACTTCGAGGGCGCGGGCACCGCGACGTTCAAGGTCGATGGCGCGCTGGACCCGGCCGACGCCGACGTCCGCCCGCCGTTCTCCTCGAGCTGCACGGCCGACCCGTTCAGCGCCGACGGTGCCGCGTGCCCGTCGCAGGCGATCGGCACGCCGTTCGTCCTGCACACCAGCGAGGGCTCGCCGCAGCGGCTGCTGGCCCACGCCTACCAGCCCAGCGACGTCACCACCGGTGACGCCGGCCCCGTGACGCTCAGCTCCGCGCACATCGAGGGCTCGGTGAACCCGGGCGGCGCCGCGGTCAAGGCGTACTTCGAGTACGGCCCCACGGCCGCGTACGGCAGCCGGACGCCCGACCAGCGGTTGGGCGCCGCGAGCACGTCGGTCGCGTTCGGTGCCGACCTGATCGCGCTGCCGGAGTACACCCCGGTCCACTACCGCGCCGTCGTCCAGAGCGACTTCGGCACGTTCACCGGGCTCGACCGCGTCGTCGTGACCGGCTCGCGCCCGTCCGGGCCGGGCACCGGCGGCGGGGGCAATGGCGGCGGGGGCAACGGCGGCAACGGCGGCCACGGTCCCAGGCGTCATCGCCACTGGCCGGTCATCGCCAGCAAGCGGCTCGTGCTGCGCGCCGGCGGGACCGTCGCGGTCCGGCTCAGCTGCCCGGCGTCGCACGGCACGGCGTGCAGGGGCACGCTGCGGATCAAGCTGCACGGCACGACCGTCGGGCACACGGCGTTCTCGCTGAAGGGCGGGAAGGCGAAGACCGTGACGGTCAAGCTCGACCGCAAGCACCGCGCGGGCGTCGCCCGTGCCGCACGCCACGGACACGGCGTGCCGGTCAAGGTCACCGCGGGCACCAGCGCGACCACGCTGCGCCTGCGCCTGGCCTGAGCCGCCGAGCGGGCCGCGCCACGGACGGCGCGGCCCTCCGGCCCTCCCTCGCCGCGCCGCGCTGACCGCGGCGACGCACCGGAAACGCGCGGTGGACGGCGGGCCGCCGAGGATGGAGCGGCGCCCCCGCGGGCAGGACGATGCGTAGGCGTCGCGGCCGCGGCGCACACCAGGAGGGGTCGAACGATGAAGCAGCTCACAGGGCTCGATGCGACGTTCCTGCACCTCGAGAACGCGACGCAGTACGGGCACGTCTCCGGGCTGTCGATCTTCTCCCGGCCGGAGCTGCCCGGCTACGAGCCGTACGCGGCGTGGCGCGCGCAGCTGTGTGAGCGGCTGCCGCGCTTGGCGCCGTTGCGGCGCCGGCTCGTCGAGGTGCCGCTCGGGCTCGACCATCCCTCGTGGATCAACGACCCCAACTTCGATCTCGACTTCCACGTCCGCCACACCGCGGTGCCGCCACCCGGGAGCGACGACCAGCTGGCCGCCACCGTGAGCCGCCTCGTGGCGCGGCCGCTGGACCGGCGCCGGCCGCTGTGGCTGTCCTACGTGATCGAGGGGCTGGCCGGCGACCGCTTCGCGGTGCTGACGATCATCCACCACGCGGCGGTCGACGGAGCGTCGGGCGTGGAGCTGTTGACGCTGATGCTCGACGACGCGCCGAACGCCGCCGCGGAGCCGACCCCGTCCAGGCCGTGGCGTCCGGAGCGCGTTCCCTCCGACCTGGAGATGCTCGTCGGCGCGACGCTGCGGCTGCCGCGCAAGCCGGCGCGCGCGGTCCTGCTCAGCGCGCGCACGGCGCGCGAGCTGGGGCGCGCGACGCGCAACCCGGTGCTCGTGGCCGCGGCCGGCCAGGTCCGCGGCAGCCTGCGCGGGCCGCTGGGGACCCTGCTCAACCTCGGCCGCGATCGCGGCCAGGAGCGCGACGTCCCGCCGACCCTGCCCAGCGTCCGGCCGCCGCGCACGCCGTTCAACGACAGGATCACCCCGCACCGCAAGCTGGCGATCGGCTCGGCCTCGCTGCCGCAGGTCAAGGCCATCAAGTCGGCCTTCGGCGCCACGGTCAACGACGTCGTCATGGCGGTCTGCGCCGGCGGGCTGCGGACCTGGCTGGAGCTCCACGACGCGCTGCCCGACGACCCGCTGGTCGCCCTCGTCCCGGTCTCGATCCGCACGGGGGAGGAGGCGGACCGCTGGACCAACCGCGTGTCCATGCTCTCCACGCGGCTCCCGACCGACGAGCCCGACCCACTCCAGCGCGTCCTGCGCGTGCACGAGGCCATGGCGACGAGCAAGGACATGTTCCAGGCGCTGCCGGCCGAGGAGCTGACCGACTTCGCCGAGTTCCCGCCGCCCGCCGTGTTCGCGCGCGCGATGCGGCTCAGCGCGCGGCTGCGCCTCGGATCCCGCCTGACGCCCGGCAACGTCGTCATCTCCAACGTCCCGGGTCCGCGGCGGCCGCTCTACGCCGCCGGCGCGCGCCTGGAGCACTACTACCCGGTGTCGGTGATCATGGAGGGACAGGGCCTCAACATCACCGTGCAGAGCTACCTCGACCGGCTCGACTTCGGCCTGGTCGCCTGCCCCGAGCTCGTTCCCGACGTCGACGACCTCCTGAAGGCGATCCTCGGCGAGATCGACACCCTGGCGCGCCTGGCCGAGCAAGCGTCCTCATCGGTGGGAGAACCGGCAGGGTGAGCGATTCGCCAGGCGCGGCGCCGCGTCAGGCGGGACCGAACGCGGCGTCGACGACGGCCTGGGCGGCCGGGCCGTAGGGCGGGGAGAACGCCTCGACGAGGTCGTCCTGGCCCCGGACGAACACCGCGCGCAGGTTGGAGAACTCGCGGAAGCCCTCGATCCCGTGGTGGCGGCCCGAGCCGCTCTGCCCGATCCCGCCGAAGGGCAGGGAGGCCAGCGCGCCATGGGCGGCCGCGCAGTTGACGCACGCGCCGCCCGAGGTGGTGCGGCGCAGCACGTCGTCGGCGATGTCCTCGTCCTGCGTGAAGACGTACAGCGCCAGCGGCCGCTCGCCGGCGTTGACGTGGCCGATCGCGTCGTCGAATTTGTCATAGGCCTTGATCGGGAGGACCGGGCCGAAGACCTCTTCGCGCATGAGCGCCAGGTCGTCGGGCGGGTCGAGCACGAGGGTCAGCGGCAGCTGACGGCGCGCCGGGTCCGGGCTGTCGGGCGCGGTGCCGAGCGTGCGCACGTCGCACCCGCGCCCGCGTGCCTCGTCGACGAGCGCCTCGACCCGGCGGAGATGGCGCATGCTGATGATGCCGGTCGTGTCCGGTGATGCGCCGTAGCCGGGCATGGCCTCCGCGACGCGCTCCTGCGCCAGCTGGGCGAAGCGCTCCAGCTGGTCGCGCGGCACCAGGCAGTAGTCCACCGTGATGCACATCTGGCCGTTCTTGAGGGCCTTGGTCCCGAGGATCTGCTTGACGGTCTCGGCGTCGACGCTGTCGGGGGCCACGATCGCCGGGCACTTGCCGCCGAGCTCGAGCGTGACCGGCACCAGCTGCGCCGCGGCGGCGACGGCGATCTCGCGGCCGATGGCCGGGCTGCCGGTGTAGAGCAGATGGTCCCACCGCACCTGGGTGAACGCGCGCGCGAGCTCCAGCCCGCCGACGACGACGTCGACGCGGTCGCGATCGAAGGTCGCGTGGATCATGTCGCGCAGCAGCGCGGCGCAGGCGGGCGTGTACTCGGAGGGCTTGAGCACGACGCGGTTGCCGGCCGCGAGCATCTCGACCAACGGTCCCAGCGACAGGTCATAGGGGAAGTTCCACGGGACGATGTTGCCCACGACGCCCTTGGGCTGTGGGCGCACGGAGGCGCGGGCCGACCCGAAGAGGCCGGGGTCGGCGTCGCGGGGCTCGGCCGCCATCCAGCCCTCGAGGCGCTCGGCCGCGTAGGCCGCGCGGCCGGCCACGCCGAGGATCTCGATCAGGTCGGTCGCGATCGTCGGGTGCACGCCGAAGTCCGCGCTCATCGCCTCCTGGATCGCGAGCCGGTTCGCGACGACCATGCCGGCGAGGGCCTGCAGGAGCTCGAGGCGTTCGGCGAGCCCGGGGGACGGGTCGGCGAGGAACGCCGCTCGCTGGCGCGCGACGGCCTCGTGCAGGCCGCGGATCGCCTCGGTGTCGCGGTCGTCGGTCGTCTGACCGTCAGCGGTGAGCGCCATGTTCTCCTCCAGAAGATCGCTGGCCGATGCCAACCTTACACTGCTGTCACTTCGGCGGCCCGCGCTCGCGAGCCTGAGCTATCGCGTCCGCTCGAGGGCAGCGGTCAGGTGCTCGCGGCCCCCGATCCCGAGCTTGCGGTAGACGTTGCCGAGGTGGAAGCCGATGGCCTTCGGCGTGACGAACAGGGCGTCGGCGATCTGGCGGTTGGTGAGGCCGTCGGCCGCGAGGAGCGCCACGCGGCGCTCGCCGGCGGTGAGCGATCCGGGGCCGTGCGTGCGTGCGCGCCGCGGTCGGCCGCCGGAGGCCACGAGCTCTTCGCGCAGCGTGCGCGCCAGCGCATGGGCACCGCGTTCGGCCGCGATGTCGAGCGCTCGGCGCAGCTGGTCCTGCGCGTCCGAGCGCCGGCGGCTCGCGCGCAGCAGGGCGCCGATCGTCCCGAGCGCCCGTGCGTGCACGAGGACCGCGCCGCCGTCCTGCGCCACCTGCGCGGCCTCGGACGCGAGCGCGAGCCCGTCCGCACCGCCGACGATGACGGCCTGCGCCCGGAGCGCGACGGCCAGCGGCCGCGGCGCCCCGAACCGGCGGGCGACCGCGACCTCCTCCGCGGCCAGGGCGAGCGCCGCCTCGGTCGCGCCGAGCGCGCGCTCGGCCAGCGCCGCCTCCGACCGCCAGGGGATGACGGCGGGGTTGTCGGTCCGCAGGACCTCGCGCGTGAAGCGGCCGGCCGCCAGGAAGTGGTCGCGGGCCGCCTGCGGATCGCCGGAGGCGAGCGCGTGGCGGCCGCGCGCCGCGAGCACCGAGGCCCACATCGGCCCGGTGGCGAACTTGCGCTCCAGCGTCGCGGCGGTACGGAGGGTCGCGTCCGCGTCGTCGAGCCGGTCCTGTTCGATGAGCACGGTGACGAGCGACTCGATCGCGATCGGCGCCGTTGCGTCCCACCCGAGCGCCCGCGCGGCGAGCGCGTCCTCGAGATCGCTTTCGGCCTCGGCGAGACGGCCCACGTGCAGCAGGCAGGTGCCGCGTGTGGTCCGCCACGTCGCGTAGGCCAACGGCGACGCGCGGCGGCGCGCGTCGTCGATGAGCGCGTCGAGGACCGTGAACGCCTCCTCCCAGGCCCCGGACCGCACCAGCGACGAGGTCATCGCTCCCATCGCGGCCGCGTCGCCGCCGCCCTCGCGCAGGTAGGCGCCGTCGTCCCACGCGCGGCGCGCGAACGTCAGCGTGCGCGCCCGGTCCTCACCGCGGAGCAGCTCGAGCCCGGCGAGCCAGGCGAGCACCTCGCGTTCGCCCTGGGTGCGTGGTGGAGCATCGCCCTGGGCGCTCGCCGCGAACCGCGCCGCGACCGCCGCGCTGCCGGCCGGGGTCCACAGCGCCGCGGCGTTCCGCGCCGCCTCGAGCTCGAGCGTCAGGGACTCCTCGGCCTCGCTGCCGTCGAGGGCGGCGAGCCCGTGCTCCGCCGCCTCGACGGACTCGCGCATCTCGCCGCGCTGGAAGCGCGTCCTCGCCAGGACGAGCCAGAGGCGCGCACGATCGCGGCCGGCGGCCGCGGCCTCGATGGCGGCCATCAGCGCCGGGTCGGCGTCTTCGGCGCCGGCCTGCACCGCGGCGAGCGCGGCCTCCGCGAGGATCGCCGGCCGGTCCGCGGCCTCGGGCGGCTCGAGCAGCGCGCGGCGCAGCAGGCGCGCGGCCGCGGCGTGACCCGCCAGCGCGGACGCCTCGCGCGCGGCGGTGCGCAGGACGTCGACCGCCCATCGCTCCCCGGCCCCGTGCGTGAGCACGAGGTGGGACGCGACGTCGTGCGGCGCCGCCCGATCGATCAGGAGGCGGGCCGCCGTGCGGTGCAGCGCCGCCCGGGCGGCGGGCGCGGGCCGCTCGTACACGGCCCGGCGCAGCAGCGGGTGGCGGAAGCGCAGCGCCGCGTCGTCGTCGAGCAGCCCGGCGTCCTGCAGCGCGGCGGCGGCCCGTGAGGCGGCCGGCCCGTCGAGCTCGGCGAGGAGCGCAGCCACGTGCAGGTCCGCGTCGTCGCCGAGCACGGCGACCGCCGTCGCCAGCGCCGCGCACTCGGCGCCCAGCCGGGCGAGCGTCGCCGCGACGCTGTGCGCGACGGCCTCGGGGCCGATCGCCCGGACGCGCTGCACGTCGTCGGCGCTGCCCTCGACGCCGTCGGCGGCCAGGGCGCGCAGCAGCTCGCGCAGCAGGAACGGGTTCCCGCCCGTCTCCTCGAAGCACGACTGCACGAACGCGTCGGCGCGGGCCGCCTCGCCGCGGACGAGCACCGCGCTCGCGGCGTCGCTGAGCGCGGGCAGCTCGACCAGGCGGACGTTCGTCCCCGCGGTCAGCTGCGCGAGCAGCTCCGTCTGCGCGCCGGGCTCGCGCGGCCGCACGGCGGCGACGACGAGCACCCCGAGCTCCTCGATCCGCGCGGCGAGCTGGATCAGGAAGCGGATCGACTGGGCGTCGGCCCAGTGGAGGTCGTCGACGATCAGGGCCAGCGGGCGCTCGCCGCTCAGGTTGACCACGAGCCAGTGCAGGGCGTGCACCAGCGACGCCTCGCTGCCCCCGGCGAGCGCCTGCTCGACGGCCTGGCCACCGAGCAGCATCGGCTCGGCCAGCGCCGCGCTGCCCTCGAACGCTCGCGCGCGCTCCTGCTCCGGCGCCTCCCGGATCCAGCGCTCGAGCAGCCGCAGCACGACGCCGAACGGGAAGTCGCGCTCGAGCACGCTGCCACCGGCCTGCAGGACCGCCATGTTCTCCGCGCGCGCGAGCTGCGCGGCCGTGCCCAGCAACCGCGTCTTGCCGAGCCCCGCCGCGGCGCGAACGAGCACGACGCCGCCGCGCCCGTCGCGGGTGGCGGCGACCGCGTCGGCCAGCGCGCCGACCTCGGCGTCGCGCTCCAGCAGCGGCCACTCGGCGACGTCGTCGTCGCGGACGCGTGTTGTCCTGGAGATGTCCGTCACCTGAAGCTCTTGCGGTACCCGGTGGAATTCGGACAAGTCACGAAACCCTGGGCACGGCTACCAGGGAAGCGGAGTGTAGGGTCGCCGCGCCTATGCCTTTCGCCTGCCATCCGAAGATGGCGCGCCGCGCCATGCCCGCGCTGCTCGTCCTGATCGTCGCCGTCCTCGGTCTCGCCCTCGCGCCCGCCGCGTGGGCCGTCAACGGCGCGACCATCACGTCCGGGGACCCCAGCCCGGCGGCCGGCTCGCCCGTCACCTTCACCGCCGACACGACCTCGGACTGCGCCCGGGACAGGTACACCTTCGCCGTGGACGGCGTGCAGCAGCCCCCGCAGGCCGGGAACCCCGACAACCACACGGCGACGTTCACCACGACCTTCGCGACGGCCGGCAACCACACCGTCTCGGTCAGCGTCAACTTCATCACCCAGAGTGGCGGCACCATCGTCCCGTGCGGCGCCCCGGCCGACGCCTCGACGACGGTGACCGTCGGAGCGGGCGTGGGGGGCACGATCAACCTGAACCCGGACCCGGCGGTCCCAGGCCAGTCGACGGTCCTCTCCGTCACGCCGTCGGGCGGCCTCGGCGGGAGGTACACCGGGTACCGCTGGACGATCGACGGTGTCGCCGACCCGGCGGGCAACGACAGGCGGTCCTACGCCAAGACGTTCGCGGCCGGCACACACGCCATCGTGGTCACGCTCTCCGACGACCCGGCCGAGGGCAGCAACTACCCGCAGCACACGGGATCCGCGACGCGCACGATCGACGTCGAAGTGCCGGCGACGCCCGCCCCGCCGGCGCCGGGCGCCCCGACCCCGGCGCCCGCTCCGCCGGCGCCGCCCTGCACGCAGCAGGTCGACTTCGCCCTCTCGGAGTTCAAGACCGACGGCTGCTTCACCAGGACCGGGTCCAACCCGGACCGCTGGGAGACCACCGACCAGGTCCACCTCAACGGCATCGCCTTCGCCGACTCGGGCCAGCGGGTCATCGTCACCGGCCCGACGACGAGCGACCCCGGCGGTCACGTCAAGTCCGACAACGCCGCGATCCAGCTCGACCGGTTCGTCCCCTTCTCGGGCAACGTCGACTGGTCGCTGCCGGCGGGCAGGCAGGGGGACCAGGGCACGCTCAGCGAGGTCGCGGTCCCGGCGTTCGCCCGGCTGTTCAAGCTGCGCGTCGCGGGCTCGGTCGCGATCACGCTCCGCTACGACAGCGACGGCAGGCACGCCGCGGTGTTCGCGTTGAACGTCGAGCTGCCGCCCGCGTTCACCGCGGGGCCGTCGAAGTTCTCCGGCGGCGTGTCGGGCGCGGCGTCGATCAGCGTCGACGACAACGGCGTCCACTACGACGGCCTGAAGATCTCGGTGACCGACGTGTGGGTCGGCAGCCTCAGGGTCGCCTCGGCGTGCTTCTCCTACGTCCCGGCCAACGGGCAGGCGGTCGCGCCGTGCGACGCGCCGGAGATCGACGGCCAGCCCTACATCCAGTGCGCCACCGACGTGACCACCGATCGCTTCGACGGCAGCGCCGTGATCGAGCTGCCGACCGCGTCGAACACGAGGCTGGCGGCCTTCGGCGGCTTGGCCGGAGGTGAGGTCTCGAGGCTGGGCGGCATCGTCGACGGCCTCGGGACGACCCTGCCGATCGTGCCCGGCGTCTTCCTCAACCGGGTCGGGGTCGGGCTCTGCCTCTCGCCGCCGCCGTTCAAGCTGCGCGGCGACGTGGGCGTGACGGCGCTCGGCGGCAAGCTCGCCGTCAACGGCCACGTGCTCTACACCGACGCCACGGACACGTCGCCGTGGTCGATCGAGGTCGGCGGCAACGTCGCCTTCGACGGCACCCAGCTGGGCAACGCGTCGGTCGGCTTCAACGCGTGGGGCGACGTGAGCTTCGACGTCAACGCCGAGCTGGACCTCGGGGAGGTCGCGAGCCTCAGCGGCGACGTCAACGGGTGGATCGAGCCGCGCAACAGGAGCTTCACCATCAGCGGCACGGTGCAGGGCTGCATCGACGGGCTGGGCTGTGACAGGGCCTCCGCGCTGGTCTCCAACGTGGGCATCGCGGGCTGCCTCGACCTCGGCTCGATCACGATCGACGTGCCCAGCGACGCCAGGGAGGGACCGTTCGGCTTCGGCTCGATCGAGTTCACCACGCGCAGGCAGACGATCTACCTGCAGGCCGGCGTCGGCTACAAGTACGGCGGCAGGGTCGACCTGCTGGGCGGCTCGTGCGACCTCTCGCCCTACGCCGCCACGCGCAGCGCGACCACGGCGCGGGCGGCGGCGGGCGGCGCGAGCCTCTCGGAGCAGGTCCGGTCGGGAGCCAAGGCGGTGACGCTGCGCGTCCACGGCACGCACGGCGCGCCGAAGATCGTGGTGCACGGTCCGGGTGGCACGACGATCACGTCGCCCGCCGGCGCGAAGGCCGTCCAGAAGAAGGGCCACTACATGTTGGCCGAGAACGCCTCCGACGGCACGACGAGCGTGCTGCTCGTCAAGCCGGCCGCCGGGACCTGGACGGTGACGGCCGCGCCGGGCGCCACGTCGACGCCCACGCGCATCGACCGCGCGGAGTACCAGGCGCCGTCGGTCCTCTTCGGGCAGACGCGCAGGGCCGGCGGCCGGCGTCAGGCCGCGGTGGAGTACGCGGTGCCCGCCGGCGCGTCGGTGAGCCTCGTCGAGCGCGGGAGGGGCATCGGCCGCACGATCGTCAAGTCGGTCCGCGGCACGCGCTGCCGCGGCACGAGGGCGCTGCCCGACGGTCGCACGCTGAAGTGCGCGCGGGTGACGTTCACGCCGTCCGCCGGCCCGGGCGGCGTCCGGCAGATCCAGGCCGTGGTCTCGCGCGACGGGCTCCCGCTCGCACGCAAGACGGTCGCGTCCTTCCGCGTCCCGCGCGAGACGCGGCCGTCGCGCCCCGGCGCGCTGCGCGCGCGTCGCGTGGGCAGGGACGTCGTCGTCGCCTTCCCGAAGTCGCGCGGCGCCTCCAGGTACACCGCGACGGCCGTGCTCGACGACGGCCGCAGGCTCGGCTTCGACCTCGCCGCCTCGTGCCGCGCGGTCCGGATCCCGTCCGTCGCCAAGGACGACGCGGTGCGCTTCAAGGTCGCGGGCGTCCGCTACGACCTGCAGACCGGCGACTACACCAAGATCACGCTGGCCAAGAACCGCAAGTCGGCCGGCCCGAGGGGGACGCTGCCGAAGAGGGTCTGCCGCTAGCGATCGAGAACATCATGTCGCCTCCGGCGCGACGTGCCCGTTGATCGGCGCGGCAGGGGCGGGCGCCACCGGTAGCCCCTCGGTGGCGGCCGTCTCCCGTGCGAGGAACGCGCCGAGCTCCTGGATGGTGCTCATCAGCGGGGCGGGGAAGACGACGGTGGAGTTCTTGTCCACCCAGATCTCCACGAGCGTCTGGAGGTTGCGCAGCTGCAGCGCCAGCGGGTGGGCCATCATCACGTCAGACGCGCGCGCGAGCTCGCCGGCGGCGAGGGCCTCGCCCTCGGCGGCGATGATCTTGGCGCGCTTCTCGCGCTCGGCCTCGGCCTGGCGGGCCATCGCGCGCTTCATCGTCTCCGGGAGCTGGATGTCCTTGAGCTCGACGGTCGTGACCTGGATGCCCCACTCCTCGGTCTGGACGTCGAGGATCTCGCGGATGTTGGTGTTGATGGTCTCGGTCTCCGACAGCGTCTCGTCGAGGGTGTGGCGGCCGACGACGGCGCGCAGCGTCGTCTGAGCGATCTGGTTGATCGCGGCCGAGACGTTCTCGATCGCGACGACCGAGCGGATCGTGTCCTTGACGCGGTAGTAGGCGACGGCAGAGACGTCGACGCTGACGTTGTCCTTGGTGATGATCCCCTGGGACTGGATCGGCATCGTCACGATCCGCAGCGAGACGCGGTGGAGGTGGTGGGCGAGCGGGATGATGAAGATCAGCCCCGGGCCACGCTCGTGTTCCTCCACCCGGCCGAGGCGGAACACGACCCCGCGCTCGTACTGCTTGATGATCCGGACCGACGCCGCCGCGGCAAGGAGCGCGACGACCAGCACGGCGACGATGACGATGGCGATCATGATGGTGTTGCCTTCCCGCCGGACGGGCCGGCGATGGGGGAGGTCGTGGGATCGCACGTGACCGCGTGGATCCCGGAGGTGAGCTGCGCGATGCGCTCGGTGAGCTCGGTGTTGGCCTGCAGGAGGTCGCGCAGGCCGTTGGTCTGCTGCTCGGCGTGCTTGCGCGACGCGGCGGTGGTGCGCTCGTCGGCCTCGGCCTGAGCCTTGTCGCGGTCGGCCTGGCGCGTCTGGGCCAGCAGGATCAGCGGCGCGGCGTAGGCCGCCTGCGTCGAGAACGCGAGGTTGAGCAAGATGAAGGGGTAGGGGTCCCAGCGCAGGCTGAAGGCCATGGCGTTCAGCGCGATCCAGACCAGGACCAGGGCGGTCTGGCCGATGATGAAGCGCGGGGTGCCGAAGAACCGCGCGAAGCGCTCGGCCGCGCGGCCGAAGCGATCGGTGCCGAACGGGCTGTGCAGGTGCTCCGCTCGGCGCAGCGTCGCCGCGGCGCGATCACCGTTGCGTGCGGCGCGCGGATCGGACATGCAGGCAACGTCCCACCGCGCGGTGCCGGCGGCATCCGTGAAGTTCTGCCGACACGGTGCGGGGAAACACCTACCGTGGTGAGGATGGCCGCATCCGAGACGCCCGCGATCGGCATCGTCCTCGCCGACGATCATCCGGTCGTGCGCCGGGGGTTGCGGCTGCTGCTCGACGAGGAGCCGGACTTCGCGGTGCTCGCCGAGGCGGGCGACGTCGCCGAGGCGCGGCGCTACGTGCTCGGCCATCACCCGCGGGTGCTCGTGCTCGACCTGAACATGCCGGGGCAGTCCAGCCGCGAGGCGATTCCCGGCCTGCGCGCCGAGTTCCCCGAGACCTACATCGTGGTGTTGACGATGCAGCAGGACCCGGCCTACGCGCGGGACGCGCTCGCCGCCGGCGCGACGGGCTACGTGCTCAAGCAGGCCGCCGACGGCGAGCTGGTCGAGGCGGTGCGCTGCGCCGCGGCCGGAGAGCGCTACCTCAACCCGCGCCTGGGCGCGCGGATCGCCGCCGAGTCACCGCGCGGCCGGCCCGGCAACCTCTCCGAGCGCGAGCTCGAGGTGCTGCGGCTGATCGCGCTGGGCCACACGACCGCGGAGATCGCCCGGCAGCTCTTCATCTCCGCCCGCACCGTGGAGTCGCACCGTTCCAGCATCCACCAGAAGCTGATGGTCTCCTCGCGCGCCGACCTCGTCCGCTTCGCCCTGGACCACAACCTGATCGACCGCTGACGGCGGCAATGGGTGTTTTGCCGCGCCCGATCCGCGTCTTTTCCCGCTGACCGGCGGCGGGGTCGCGGGTTAGCGTGAAGCGGTGTCCATCGATGTGCCGATCCGCGTCGTCCTGGCCGACGACCATGTGTTGATCCGCCGCGGCCTGCGGCGCCTGCTCGACGGCGAGGCGCGCATCGAGGTGATCGCGGAGGCCCATGACCTGCCGGCGGCCGAGCGTCGTGTCCACGAAGGCCGGCCGGGCGTGCTCGTGATCGACCTGAGCATGTCCAACGGCACGAGCATCGACGCGATCCGCCGCCTGCGCCGGCACGTCGCGGCCACGCAGATCGTCGTGCTGACGATGGAGGACAGCACGGTGTTCGCCCAGCAGGCGCTGGGCGCAGGCGCGATCGGCTTCGTCGTCAAGCACGACGCCGACGCCGAGCTGACGCCGGCCGTGCTCAGCGCCGCTCGCGGGAGGGAGTACGTGAGCCTGCGCGTCGCCGATCGTCTCGCGGCGCTGCGGCGCGCGCCGGTCTAGCGGCCGGCGCCGCGCGCCGGTGCGGGCAGCTCGGCGCGCACGAGCGTGCCGGCGGGGCCGGACTCGATCGCCAGCGTGCCACCGGCCAGCGTGACGCGCTCGCGCATGTTCGCCAGGCCGTAGCCGGACGCGGCCGCGTCGGTGGCGAACCCGGCGCCGTCGTCGCGGACCTCCATGACGACCGTGCCCTCCGCGGCGACGACCGTCACCCGCGCCGCACGCGCATGCGCGTGCTTGACCACATTGGTGAGTGCTTCTTGGGTGAGCCGGTAGATCGTGGACTCGACCTCGGGCGCGAGCCGGTCGTCGCCGTCGCCCGGTCCCGGCAGGGTGAGCTGGGCGGTGATCGACGGCGCGCCGTGGGCGCCGCGGCTCTCGATCAGCGCGTCGAGCGCGGGGCGCAGCCCGAGCTGGTCCAGCGCCGCGGGTCGCAGATCGGTGATGATCGCGTGCAGGTTCTCGATCTCCTGCTGGATGTGCTCGATCGCCTCGTCGACGGCGAGCTCGGTCTGCCGCGCGTCGCCGCGGCGACGCGCCGCGGCGAGCAGCAGGTGCAGCGCGCCGAGACCCTGCAGCGTCTCGTCGTGCAGCTCGCGGGCCCAGCGGCTGCGCTCGGCGTCGGCGGCCGCGAGCAGGCTGCGCAGGCGGTCGGACTCGACGCTCTGGGCCAGCGCGACGGCGGTCGCGGCGCTGGCCGCGAAGGCCCGCAGCCGCTGCTCGTCGTCCCTGGTCAGCGCGTCCGACGGGCCCAGGCTGCTGGTGTCGATCAGCGTGCGGCCGCGCCGGACGATCAGCTCGAGCACCCGCTCGAGGCCGGTGTCACCGGCCGCGATCGCCGGCGCGTCGGCGACGCGGCGCCCGCCGCTGCGACGGGCCAGGCGCGCCTCCTCGATGGCGGTGGCCGCCCAGTCGGCGAGGATCACAGCGGCCTCCTCGTCGGCTGCGGTGAACGGGCCGCCCTGCTTCTCGGTCAGGTACAGGCCGCCCCAGGCCGTCTCGCGGTGCAGGATCGGCACGCCGAGGAAGCTGCGCATCGGCGGGTGGCCCGGCGGGACGCCGATGCTGCGCGCATGCTCGCTGACGTCGGCGAGCCGCAGCGGCTGGGACTCCTGCCAGAGGACGCCCAGAAGGCCGCGGCCGCTCGGCAGGTCGCCGATGCCGTCGCGCGTGTGCTCGTCGATCCCGATGGTGAGGAGGTCGTCGACCTCGTCGTGCTCGCCGAGGATCGCCAGCGCCGCGTAGCGCGCGCCGGTGACCTCGCGGGCCGCGGCGAGGATCCGGTCGAGCACCGCGTGGGGGTCGAGCTCACCGACCAGCGCCCGCCCCGCGTCGAGCAGGCGACGCATGCGCAGCGGGTCCGAGGCGGTGTCCATTCCTACCGCCAGCGTACCCGGCGCCATCCGCACTACACCGCAGCCGACGCGCAGAGGAATCCCGATGCCGGCGCCGGCCGGGAGGTCTACGTTCGGTGAGTGGCCCTGCCTATCGTCTTGCCATCTGCGGCCGACTACCCGTCCGAGCGCGTCGTCGACGTCGCGCTGCGCGACGGGCGGACCGTGCGCATCCGACCGGTGCGGCCCGACGACGCCGCGGGGCTGGGCGTGTTCCTCGACGGCCTGTCGCCGGATTCGCGGGTCTTCCGGTTCTTCTCGGCCGGGGCCGATCTGCACGCGGCCGCGCGCGCGGCGGCCGATGTGGACTACCGCGACCGCTACGGCATCGTCGCCCTCTCGGGCAGCGACGGAGCGATCGTCGCCCACGGCATGTACATCCGCATGGGGCCGGGACCGGCAGAGGTCGCGTTCGCCGTCGGCGACGTGCTCCACGGCCAGGGGATCGCGACGATCATGCTGGCCCACCTCGCCGAGGCGGCCGCGGCCAACGGCATCGACCAGTTCTACGCCGACGTGCTGCCCAGCAACCACCGGATGGTCGATGTCTTCCGCGAGAGCGGGCTCGACGCGCAGGTGCGCGCGGAGCCGGGCATGTTGGTGGTGTCGATGCCGACCGAGCTGTCGGCCGACGCCCAGGCGCGTTACGACGAGCGCGACGCGACGGCGGCGGCGGCCGCGGTCGAGGCGGTCCTGAGACCACGCGGCCTCGCCGTCATCGGCGCGTCGGAGCGTCCGGGATCGGTTGGCGGCGCGGTGCTGTCCAACGTGCTCGCCGCCGGGTTCACCGGGACGGTCCACGCCGTCCACCCGCGCGCCGCCGGCGTGCACGGCGTGACGGCCCACCCGCGGATCACCGACATCTCCGAGCCCGTCGACCTGGCGGTGATCGCGACCCCGGCGGCGGTGGTCGCCGACGCCGCGCGCGACTGCGTGGCCAAGGGCGTCCGAGCGATCGTCGTGATCTCGGCCGGCTTCGGTGAGGCCGGCCCCGACGGGCAGGAGCGCCAGCGCGAGCTGCTGGAGATCTGCCGGGCGGGCGGCATGCGCCTCGTCGGGCCCAACTGCCTCGGCGTGCTCAACACCGATCCGGCCGTGGCGCTCAACGCGACGTTCGCCCCGACCCAGCCGCCCGCCGGGCGCGTTGGGTTCCTGTCACAGAGCGGTGCGCTGGGCATCGCGGTCATAGAGGCCGCCGCCGGGCTGAACATCGGCCTGTCCTCCTTCGCGTCGGTCGGCGACAAGGCCGACCTGTCAGGCAACGACTTCCTGTCCTATTGGGAGCGCGACGAGCAGACCGACGTCGTCCTGTTGTACCTGGAGTCGTTCGGCAACCCGCGGAAGTTCTCGCGCGTCGCTCGGCGCGTCGCCGCACGCAAGCCGGTGATCGCCGTCAAGGGCGGCCGCACCCCGGCCGGGGCGCGCGGGGCCGGCTCGCACACCGGCGCGCTGCTGGCGGGCTCGGACTCGGCGGTCGACGCCCTGTTCCACCAGGCGGGCGTCGTGCGCACCGACACGCTCGGCGAGCTGTTCGACGTCGCTTCGATGCTCGTGCGCGAGCCGCCGCCCGCGGGCCGTCGCGTCGGCATCGTGACCAACGGCGGCGGGCTCGGGATCCTGTGCGCCGACGCCTGCGAGGCGGCCGGCCTGGAGGTCCCCGAGACGCCGGCCGGCACAGAGCAGGAGCTCCGCGCCGTGCTGCCGGCCGAGGCGGCGGTCGGCAACCCCATCGACTTGCTGGCGACCGCTTCGCCGGACCACTTCGCCGCGGCGATCGACGCCCTCTCCAAGAGCGACGCCGTCGATGCGCTGATCGTCCTCTACGTGCCGCCGCTGGTGACCGACCCCGAGCCGATCGCCGTCGCCATCCGCGCCGCCGCGACGCGCGGCGGCCTCCCGATCGCCGCGGTGTTCGCCATGCGCGAGGCGCCGGCGGCCGCCGCCGGCCTGCCGTGCTTCCGGTTCCCGGAGGACGCGGCGCGAGCGGTGGCGCGGGCCGCGCGCTACGGCGCGTGGCGGGCGCGCCCACGCGGCCACGTGCCGGCGCTGTCGGTCGACGATGCCGCGGCCGGTAGTGTGATCGCCGAGGCGCTGCGGCGCGGGCCGGGATGGCTCCAGCCGGCCGAGGCGACCGCGCTGCTGGACCTGTACGGCATCGCCCAGCCGCGCCACCAGGTGGTGCCCGACGCGGCCGGCGCGGTGCGCTGCGTGTTGGAGTGGCAGACGCCCGTGGCGCTCAAGGCGATCGCGCCGGGGCTCGTGCACCGCACCGACGCCGGTGCGGTGGCCACGGGCCTGACGGGACCGGCCGCGGTGCGGCGCGAGGCCGACGCCATGCAGCTGCGCCTCGAGAACGCCGGATCGCATCCGCAGGGGTTCCTCGTCCAGGAGATGGCGCCGGCCGGCGTCGAGGTGCTCGTCGGGGTGACGGTCGATCCGACGTTCGGGCCGATCGTCGCCGTCGCCGCGGGTGGCGCGACGACCGAGCTGCTCGGAGATGCCGCGATCCGCCTGACGCCGCTGACCGATCGCGATGCCCACGAGATGGTCCGCGAGCTGCGCACGTTCCCGCTGCTCGACGGTTTCCGCGGAGCGGCGCCGTGCGACGTTGCGGCGGTCGAGGACGTGCTGCTGCGCCTGAGCGCGATGGCCGAGGCGCACGAGGAGATCGTCGAGATCGAGGTCAACCCGCTGATCGTCTCGCCTTCCGGGGCAGCGGCCGTCGACGTGCGTGCACGGATCGCGATCGCCCCTCTGGCGAGGCCCGAGCCATCGCTGCGCTCGCCGCGACCACGAGGGTGAGCCGCCGGCTCAGGAGGTCGCGGGAACGGCGCGATCGCGCCGCTCGGACTCGCTGGCCACGGCGGTGTGCGGGACGACGAGCACCGGGCACGGGGCATGGTGGATGAGACGGTCGGAGGTGCTGCCCAGCGTGAGGCGGTGCGCGGCGCCCCAGCCCCGCGAGCCGCAGACCATCAGGTCGACCTGGGCGGTCAGGGCGTCGAGCTCGACGGCCAGCACGCCGCTGACGGCACGGGCGTCGACCTCGACGCCCAGCCCTGCGACGGCGATGGCCAGGGCCGTCTCGGTCTCGGCCCGGATCTCGGCGGCGACCCCGGCGACGTCGGCCTGGGCGTAGCCGGCGAGCGTCGGCAGGCGGTCGTAGTCGATGACCTGGCGAACGACCAGCCGCGCGCCGCAGGAGCCCGCGAGCCCGGTGGCGGTGGCCAGCGCGGCGTACGCCTCGGGGCCGCCGTCGAAGGCGACGCCGATCGTCTCCAACGCGCCTCCGGAGAAGTCTCGCGGCGCGATCGCGACGGGGCACGGCGCGCCATGCAGGACGGCCCGGGCGACGTCGCCGAGCAGGATCCGCCCGGCCGGCCCATGGTGGGCCGAGCCGACGACGAGCAGGTCGGCGTGCTCCTGCTCGGCGCAGCGGTGCAGGCCGCGCGCGGGCGAGGTGTCGGGGATCGCGACGGTGCGGGAGTCGCCGAGCCCGCATGCGTCGCGCGTCTGGTGCAGGGCCTCGGTCACCCCGTCGCGCAGCGCGTCGCCGTAGCCCAGCTGCACGAACCGGCTGAACGTCGAGTCATAGGGGTAGGTGGCGGCGAGCACGAACTCGGCTTCGGGGGTGAGGACGAGCGCGAGGGCGATGGCATCGTGTCCGCCGTCGAGCCCGTCGTCTCCGATGACGACCTTCTTGTACATGATGCTCATGGGCGCAGCAGGCTCGAGGTCCTTGGCCACGGTGGGCACCGGCGGTCAGCCCGCCGGGACCGTTTCGGTCGCGGTCACCGGCAGCGCGACGTCGATGGTGAGGTCTCCGGCGTGATCATCTGCCATCGATGTGGACCCCTGATCGGTCTCCAGCTCCGCGAGCCAGGGTGAGAGGTAGCGGCCGTCGATCTTGTGGGCCACCGACCACAGGTGCATCTCGCGCGGCGGCGTGTCTCCGGCGCCACCGTGAAGCGCGTGCTCGAGGTAGGCGGCGCCGTGCCCGGTGAGGAGGCGGCCGCGCAGGACCGGGTGGAACGGGGTGGGGTGGACGTCGGCGCCGGCGGCGGCCGCGAGGACCTCGGCGACCGCGTCGGCCTGCTGGCAGGCCAGGCCGCCCTGCTTGATCGGATACGTCGTCGCGTCGCCCGCTGCGTAGACGTCGGGAAGGGTGGTGACGCGGCCGTGCTCGTCGACGGGGATGAACCCGCGCTCACCGGTCGGCACGCCGACGATCGTGAGGCCTTCGATGGTCGGCAGGGCCACGACGCGCTGGCTGTCCAAGGGCGTGCCCTCGGGCAGGACTTCGGGAGACCCGTCGTCGCCTTGCTGCGTGGAGCAGTTGCCACGGAACGCGATCCCGGCCTTCTCGAGCAGCGCGGCGACGGCGGCGCTGGCCTCGGCGCCGAAGAGCGCGAGCGGCTCGGGCTCCGGGGACACGAGCTGCATGTTGATGTCCTCGATGCCCATGGTCCAGGCCTCCTGGGCGGTCATCAGCGCCAGCTCGTAGAGCGGCAGCGGCCAGGTGGTCCCCGGGGGCACGACGAAGCTGACGGTGTGCGAGTAGCCCTGGTCGATGTCGGCGAGCAGGCCGTTGAAGTTCAGCGTCGAGCGGTCGCCGGTGAACGTGAGGGCCTTGCGGAACGCCGTACGGTGCTCGGCGCCGACGGCGAGGACGAGCGCGTCGTAGGCCAGCGGTCGTTCTTCTCCGGTGCACAGGAGGGTGTGCTGCTCGGCATCGACGCGGACGAGGGAACCGGTGATGAGCTCGGCGCCGACGCGGGCGGCGAGGTCGTCGAGGCGATGGCGTCGCACCTGGCCGCGCGAGAACGGCTCGGCGGTGCGCAGCGGGCGCAGCGCGAACTCGGGCTCGGGGGCGATGATCGTCAGGCGCACGCGGTCGCCCGCGAGGTCGTGCAACGCGAGCGCGCACTCGACGGCGGCGACGCCGCCTCCGGCGATGACGACATGATCGGGGCGAGAAGAAGCATCCATGGCCTCACCGAAGCTACGCGCGCAGGACGCTCTCGCCCTCCGTGTTTTTCCGCAGGGCTGATGGTGGTGGACACATCGAGAAAAGGCGACAAGTGTGGTCTTCTCGATCGTCATGGGCAGAGCGTGGCAGCTCGGCGGCCGGTGGTTCTGCGGGTTACCCGCAGCGGTCGTGCGGGGCTCTCCCGATGATCGGCGGATGATGGCGAGGGATGCTGATGACTCGCCGTCCCACGCAAGGAGAGACCATCGCCATGCCTCGCCCGTTCCGCCTCGCCGGCATCATCGCCGGCATCGTCCTCGTCGCCTTCGGGATCGGGGCGATCGTCATCGGCGTCTCCGGCCGTCATGAGGTCAGCACCGACGTCAAGCGCGAGCAGATCGTCGGGACGCCCGACATGAAGCCGTCGCTGATCGCCGTCGAGGCCAGGAAGGCCGGCGTGACGACCGCGCTGCCGACCTGCGACGTCGCCGGCCAGGCCATCTCCAACGGCAGCCAGGCCAAGTGCTTCGCCAGCTACATGCGGATCCACGCGCTGGTCGCGACGGGCGGCAAGACCTACTCCCAGATGCCGCAGTACGCCAGCGCCGACGGCAAGGGCACCGACGTGATCGCCCAGGCGGTCAAGGACCCCAAGACGGGCCTCCCGCAGAGCAACGCCGCGCGCCAGGTCTGGGTCAGCGAGACCGCGCTGAGCACCGCGCTCAACACCTCGTTCTTCGCCTCCAGCGTCGGCACGTTCGCGATCGTCATGGGCATCGCCCTGCTGCTCAGCGGCCTCGGCTTCATCGTCCTCGCCGCCGGCCTGCTCGGCCCCGAGGGCCTGCGCCGCCGCGGCAGCGAGACCAAGACGCCGCCGGCCGCCGTCACGCCGGCCGCGGTCTAGCCGGAACCCGCCGCCCTCACGCCGCCGCGACCGGCTCGCGCCGGCGCAGCGTCGCGGCGAGGGCGGTCCCGGGGTCGCCGGTGGCGGGCAGCGTCGCCGCCGCCTGCGGCTGCCCGGGCTCGAGGCCCAGCAGCGTCGTGAGCAACAGCAGCGGCGCGCCCGCGGCCCAGGCCTGCGGGCGCGAGGCCGTCGGGAACGCGACCGGCACGCCGGTCGTCTCGGCCGGGTAGCCGGCGAAGACCTCCGGCAGGCGATGCTCGAAGTGCGGCGCGGCGCTCAGGACCGCGCCGCCGATCCGGGCCGCGGCGTCGTGCAGGCCGTAGCGCGCCAGGCCCGCGACGATCAGCGAGTTCTCGTGCGGCCACACGGTCCCGGTGTGGTACCCGAGCGGGTTGTAGCCGCCCTCGCGGCGGCCGAGCGTCCGGACGCCCCAGCCGGAGAACAGCTCGTCGCCCAGCAGCGCGGCGGCTGTCGCTGACGCCTCGTCATCGTTCAACAAACCGGACCACAGAAGATGCCCGATGTTGGACGTCAACCCGTCGACCTGGCGCTTGCTCCCGTCGAGCGCCAAGGCGTGGCAGCCGCGCTCGGGCATCCAGAAGTCCGCGCGCACGCGCGCGCGAAGCTCGTCGGCCTGCTGGTCGAGGCGCACGGCCAGCGCCGGGTCGTTCCAGACCTCGCGGGCCAGCCGCGCGCAGCGGCGGCGCGCGTCGTAGACGTAGCCCTGGATCTCGCAGGTCGCGATCGGACCCTGCGCGAGCGTCCCGTCGGCGAACTGCATCGAGTCCCAGCTGTCCTTCCAGCACTGGTTCAGCAGCCCGGTCGCGGCGTTGCGCCGCGCGTACTCCACGTAGCCGTCGCCGTCGGCGTCGCCGCTGTCCTCGATCCAGAACAGCGCGGCGCGCGCGTGCGGCTCGAGCTCCCGGACGAGCGCGGCGTCACCGGTCCAGCGGTGGTACTCGTCGAGCAACACCAGGAACAACGGGGTCGCGTCGGCGCTGCCGTAGTACGGCGAGTGCGGCCGGCGGCCGCTCGCGGTCAGCTCGCCGAAGCGCAGCTCGTGCAGGATCTTGCCGGGCTCCTGCTCGTGGAAGTCGTCGCGCGTGGTCGCCTGGCGCGCGGCGAGCACGCGCAGGGTCGTGGCCGCCAGCTCGGGCAGGTAGGGCAGCGCCTGGAAGCTCGTGAGGATGCTGTCGCGGCCGAAGAGCGCCATGAACCACGGCAGCCCGGCGGCCGGCAGCGTCGCGGGCTCGCCGAGGTTGGGGTGCAGGCGCAGCGCGGCGAGGTCGGTCAGGCTCGCCTTGTAGGTGCGCGCGAGCGCGGCGTCCTCGGTCTCCAGCGCCGGGGCCTGCGCCAGCCACGCTTCCAACTCCATGGTCTTGGTCGCGTACTGCGCCTCGATGCTCCCGCGCGCGGGGCTGCGCTGGACGAACGCGGCGCCCGGCTGGGCCGAGCGGGGCGTGAGCGTGAACGTCGCGGTCCAGCTCTCGCCGGGCGCGAGCATCAAGCTGTAGGCCAACCCGCCGCCGGTGTGGCGCGCGGGTGGGTCGGAGCGGATCGTGACCGCGCGCTCGAACCCGGCGGCGCCGGCGTAGCTGAGCGTCAGCGACCCCGCCGCGTCGTCGTGGTGCCACGTGATGTCGCGGTCGGCGGCGGTGCCGTCCTTGACCTCGAAGAGGTCGGCGAAGTCGGTGTCGACGACCAGCCGGACGGCGATCTCGCTGGGCTCGTGGCGGTGGCTGACGATCGTCAGCTGCTCGGTCCAGACCTGGTCGAGCAGCCGCCGGCGCATGATCGAGTACGGGGCCTGCTCGTCGGGGCCGACGTCCGGGGTCAGGAAGAACTGGGCCAGGAAGTGCGACCGCTGGTCGAGGCCGAGGAGGGTCAGCGGCGCGTCGTCGACCTTGAGCTCCCAGTGCGAGACGAAGCGCGTGTCGTCGGAGAAGAACCCGTGCTCGCGGCCGCCGCCGCGGCGAACGTCGCCGCTGCGGTCGCCGACGACGAACGTGCTGCCCTCGAGGACGCTGATCGTGCGCTCAGCCATCGGCGGCGACCGGCCGGGCCGCGACCGAGGCGTACAACTCGGCGTACTGCGCTGCGACGACCGCTGCGTCGCAGTGCTCGACCACCCACGCGCGGCAGGCGCGGGGCGACAGCGCCGGGAGCGACAGGACCGCGGCGGCCATCGCGGCCTCGTCGGCGACCAGGAACCCGGTGACGCCGTGCACGACGACCTCGGGCGCGGCGCCCTCGTCGAACGCGATCACGGGCGTCCCGCAGGCGAGCGCCTCGATCATCACCATGCCGAACGGCTCCGACCAGCGGATCGGCATCAGCAGGCCGCGGGCCCCCGCGAACAGCGCGCGCTTGGCGGCGCCGCCGGTCTCGCCCACGAAACGCACGTGCTCGCCGTCGAGATGCGGCGCGATCTCGGCGGCGAAGAACGCCTCCTGACCGGGCTGGACGATCCCGGCGAGCACGAGCGGGACGCCGGCCGCGCGGGCGGCGGCGATCGCGCGGTGCGGGCCCTTCTCGGCGTTGATGCGCCCGACCCAGAGCAAGTAATCGTCCTTGGTCTCGCGCAGGGGCCAGGCCGCGACGTCGACCGGGTTGCGGATGATCGCGTCGGCCACGACGCCGACCGGTGCCGACCGCAGCTGCGCGGCGCTGATCGCCACCAGCGCGGCCTTGTGGCCATGGCCGGCGTAGAACGCAGCGGTCCCGGCGTCGAACGGGCCGTGCAGCGTGTGGACGAACGGCACGTCGAGGCGGTCGGCCAGCGCGAGCGCGGTGAAGCCGCAGTGGTCGTGGACGACGTCGAAGTCCCCGAGCCGGTCGAGCGGCTCGATCGCCGCGAACGCGCGGGCGACGTGGTCGGACTCGTAGAGCGCGCGCTCGATCTCGTCCGGGTGGGTGGCGCCGAGCAGCGTCTCGACACGGGCCGACGAGGTCGAGCCGGGCGCGCAGAAGAGCGTCACCTCGTGACCCAGCGCGACGAGCGCCTCGGTGAGCGCGCTGACCACCGTCTCGACCCCGCCGTAGCCCGACGGGGGAACGGTGATCCACGGCGGTGCGAGCATGGCGACGCGTAGCGGGTCCGGTGCCTGCGGGCGGAGCGACGACGTAGGAGTGATGCCGTCCCGCCGCACCGAACGCGACGAGAGGCCTGGGCTGGTTGCGGGGGTCAATGCGACCCTTCCTCTTGAGCGCCCGAGTCCCCTCAGCCTAGCGTGAGCGCCGGGAGCCCGGCTCAGGCGGCGACGGGCTCCGGCTCCGGCTCGGCAGCGGCGGCGGGGCGGAGGCGCGTGAGCGGCGCGATGACGGTCTCGGCGGCCTTGCGCGTCGCCTGGTTGGGCAGCGCGAGGCGGAAGACCTTCTTCCACGCCGAGGCGACCTGCTTGGGCAGCGGGCCGCTGGTGTAGGTCAGGCCGTAGCGCTCGAAGAGCTCCTCGACCTTGGGCGCGATCTCCTGGTAGCGGTTGCTGGGGAGGTCGGGGAAGAGGTGGTGCTCGATCTGGAAGGAGAGGTTGCCGGTCATGAGGTGCATGAACGGGCTGCCGGTGATGTTGGCCGAGCCGAGCATCTGGCGCAGGTACCACTCGCCGCGCGTCTCGCCGTCGATCGAGGTCTTCTCGAAGGTCTCGACCCCTTCCGGGAAGTGACCGCACATGATCACGGAGTGCGTCCAGACGTTGCGCACGAGGTTGGCCGTGACGTTCGCGCCGAGCGTGGTGAGGGCTGAGGGTCCGGAGAGCAGCGGATGCACGACGTAGTCGCGGGTCGCCTGGCGGCGGATCTTGCGCAGCACCTTCCTGGCCTGGCCGGCCAGCTCGCCGGGGTCCTTGCGCCCCTTGAGGGCCTTGCCGACCTCGAGGTCGTAGGCGGCGATGCCGTATTCGAAGAAGCACGCGTTGATGAAGTTCCACAATGGCTGAGCGATGTAGAACAGATGCCACGGCTGATCTTCGTCGACGCGCATGATCCCGTAGCCGAGGTCGTTGTCGCGGCCGAGCACGTTGGTGTAGGTGTGGTGGAGCTCGTTGTGGGAGTGCTTCCAGAGCTCGGCGGGGGAGGCGTTGTCCCACTCCCAGGTGGTGGAGTGGATCTTGGGGTCGCGCATCCAGTCCCACTGGCCGTGCATGACGTTGTGGCCGATCTCCATGTTCTCCAGGATCTTGGAGACGGAGAGGCCGGCGGTCCCGGCCAGCCACGCGGGCGGGAACAGCGAGACGAGCAGCACGGCGCGGCTGGCGAGCTCGAGCCCGCGCTGGGTCCGGATGATCGAGCGGATGTACTCGGCGTCGCGTTCGCCGCGGCTGGCGACGACCTGCGCGCGGATCGCGTCGAGCTCGCGCCCGAGGTTCTCGATGTCCTCCGCGCTCAGGTGCGCGATGGGGTCGTTGGGCTTCTTCTGCATGGCGGTCATGGCGGTTCCTCTCAGAGGTCGATCTGGCAGGGGCCGGCGGCAGCCGACACGCAGGTCTGGACGAGCACGGGGCGGGCGGGACCGCTGTCGGGGGAGGCGCTCGTGAGGTCCCCGTTGCGCAGGTCGCGCACGGCGCCTTCGCGCAGCGGCGCGACGCAACCGAAGCAGATGCCCATGCGACAGCCGGAGGGCATCAGCACGCCGGCGCTCTCGCCCGCGTCGAGCAGCGACGTCGCGCCGCCGGCGTCGACCTCGATCGCGCTGGCGGTGAAGGTCACGGTGCCGCCCTCGCCGGTGGTGGCGACCGTGGGGCGGAAGCGCTCGGTGTGGAGGCGGTCGGAGATCCCTCGATCGGCCCAGCGGCGTTCGAGCGCGTCGAGCATCCCGGCGGGTCCGCAGGCCCACGTCTGGCGCTCGTCGAGGTCGCCGACCAGATCGGCCAGCTCCTGCGCGTCGAGCATGCCGTCGGCATCGGTGTGGCGCTCGATGAGCCGGACGCGCCCGCGCGCCGCCAGCATGCGCAGCTCGCCGCCGAAGATGACGTCCTCGGCGGTCGGCGCCGAGTGCACGACGACGACGTCCTCGAGCTCGTCGAGCGCGTTGCGCAGCATCCCCATCACCGGCGTGACGCCGCTGCCGGCCGTGACGAACAGGACCTTGGCCGGGCGCGGGTCGGGCAGGACGAACTCGCCGCAGGCCTGGTCGAGGTGGACGAGCATCCCGACCCGCGCGCGGCGCACGACGTGGGTGCTGACCACGCCGTCGGGGATCGCCTTGACGGTGATCGCGATGCAGCCGTCGGGCCGGTCGACCGTGGAGGTCAGCGAGTACGCGCGCCACTGGCGCACGCCGTCGACGTCGAGGCCGATCCGGATGTACTGGCCGGGCACGTGCCCGGCCCAGCCGCGTCCGGGCCGGATCACCAGGCTCACGGCGTCGCGGGTCTCGGGGTGGACCTCGACGATCCGGCCGCGCAGGTCGGCCCCGGCGCGCAACGGGCTCACGAGGTCGAGGTAGTCGGCCGGGAGCAGCGGCGTGGTCATCAGCCCCACGACGTCGATCGCGCGGTCACGGAGGCGGGAAGCGACGCGGCGCGTGTCGAGCGCAACTGGCATGGGTTGAAGGTACGTGCCGACGGAGATAACTTCTTGTCCATGACACGTGAGCGTGCGCTGCACTTCTGTTCGGAGGGAACAAGATGAGTGGAAGTGCCGCCGTCCACGGCGCCTCGCGGCTCGCCCTGGACACCGAGATCGGGACCCGGCTGCGCGGCCGGCTGCCGGCGGTGGCCGAGCAGACGGTGCAGGCCGTGGTCGCCGAGGTGCCCGGCTACGCGGGCGCGTTCGGCGGCGAGCTGCGGGCCAACATCGAGCGCGGGGTGCAGATGGCCCTCGGCGGGTTCGTCCGCCTGGCCGAGAACGCCCGGGACAGCGACCCGCGGATCCCGCTGCAGCCCGCGCTGGAAGGCGCCTACGAGCTGGGGCGTGGCGAGGCGCGCGACGGCCGCACCATGGACGCGCTGCTCGGCGCGTACCGGGTCGGCGCGCGTGTCGCGTGGCGCGAGCTGTCGGCGGTGCTCGTCGCCGAGGGCGTGCCCGCCGCGGCGGTCGCGCAGTTCGCCGAGCTCGTCTTCGCCTACATCGACGAGCTGTCGGCGGCGAGCGCCGCGGGGCATGCCGACGAGCACGCGACGACCGGCCGCGTGCGCGAGCTCTACCTCGAGCGGCTCGGGCAGCGGTTGCTGGAGGGCGCGCCGCACGAGGTCCTGGCCGAGGCCGCCGAGCGGGCCGGATGGGATCCGCCCGTGACGCTGACCGCCGTCCTCCTGCGGGAGGTACACGCCGGACCGGCCGTCGCCACGCTCGATGCGCGGACGCTCCGGCTGCACGACGACCGCGCCGGCGCCGACGAGACGGCGATCCTGCTGGTGCCCGACGCCGCGGGCGTCCACCGGGCGACGCTCCTGCAAGCGCTGAAGGGACGCGGCGCGGTGGTCGGGCCCGCGCGGCCCTGGACCGCCGTCGCCGCCTCGGTGCGGCGGGCCGGCCGCGCACGCGACCTGATCCCGGCCGCCGCCGACGAGGCCGTGGACACCGAGGCCCACCTCGCGACCCTGCTCCTGGGCTCAGACGCCGAAGCGCTCGCCGACCTGCGCCGCCGGGTCCTCGAACCGCTGTCGGACCTCCGCCCGAGCACCGCGGAGCGCTTGGAGCAGACGCTCCGCTCGTGGCTCCTGCACCAGGGCCGCCGCGACGACGTCGCCGCCGACCTCACCGTGCACCCCCAGACCGTTCGCTACCGGATGACGCAGCTGCGCGAGCTGTACGGCGACCGGCTGCACGACCCGGCGACGGTCCTCGACCTCGTGATCGCCCTCGGCGTCCCCCGCGGCGCGCCGTCGCCGTCCGATGCGCAACCCGGGGACGCACCTCGGTAGCGCGAAATCGGGGACACTGGGCCGATGGCCCCACGACCGCTCACCGATGCCGCCGTCCTCAAGCAACTCAAGACCGTCGGCGAGAAGATCGCAGGCACGGTCTCCGGCAAGGAGCGCCTTGCGCTCCTGCGTCGCCAAGCCCAGCTCGGAGATCAGCGCGACGCCGCGGCAGACAAGGCACGCAAGGCCAAGCAGTAGCCAATCGGTCGTCGCGATCGATCGGTCGATCGATCAGCGGTTCGGGAGGTCCAGCGTCTCCTGCTCGGGCACGCCTTCGCGGAGCTGGTGCTCGCGCTCGATCTCGGCGTTGAGCTCGGCTCCGAAGAGCAGTGCGACGTTCGTCAGCCAGAGCCAGACGACGAGGACGATCGCGCCCGCGAACGCCCCGTAGACGGCGCCGACGTTGGCGACCTTGCTGAGGTAGGTCGAGAACCCGGCCGAGGCGATGAGCCACAGCGCGACGCCGGCGACCGCGCCCGGGGTGACCCACCGGAACGAGCGCTGCCGCACGTCGGGCGTCACGTAGTAGATGTAGGAGAACACGAGCATGGCGACCGCGACGGCGCCCGGCCAGCGAGCGATGTCCCAGATCTCCACGACGGTCGATCCGAGCCCGAGGAAGCCGAGCAGGTCCTCGGCGAGCGTCGCCCGGCGTCGGCCTCGTAGACGACGTTGAGCGCGCGGCGCGCGGCCTCAAGCGCCCCGGTGGTCCCGTAGAGCGTGACCACGACGCTGATCGCCAGCGTGGTCGCGGCGGTGCCCTTCTGCTGCAGGGCGGCGCGCAGCGAGCTGTCGAGCGGGACGAGCGCGGAGGGTGGGACGACGTCGCGCAGGTAGCCGAGGATCGCGTCGTAGGTGGCCGGGTACTGGCCGACCAGGCCGAGGATCGAGACGGCGAGCAGGAGCGCGGGGAACAGCGACATCAGCGCGCAGTAGGTCAGCGCCGCCGCGTGGTGGGTCATCTGGTCGTCGTAGAACGCCCGCCCCGTGCGCAGCAGGACGCGCGGGACCGCGCGCAGCTTGCGCGTCGCGCTCATCTAGCGGTCGGCGCCCTCGCTGGCCTGGCGGAGCCTCGGCGGTCCGCCGTGCCAGTCGAGGCAGAGGATCGTCGCGTCGTCGCGCAGCTCACCACCGCAGGCTTCGACAACGCGGCGTGTCAGGTCCTGCACCGCTTCGCGAGGGTGCAGGTGCCGGCTGGCGGTCAGGATCGACATGGCGTCGATCGCTGCGGCATTGCGTTCGAGTATCCCGTCGGTGAGGAAGACGAGGCGGTCGCCCGCTCGCAGCCCGAGCTCCTGGACGCGGTAGGCGCCGGATGGTGAGGCGGAGAACGGCAGATCGGCCATCAGGGCCACGTGCTCGGCGTGACCGTCACGGATGCGGATCGGGGCGGGATGTCCGGCGTTGACGACGCCCGCGGTTCCCGACGGGAGATCGATGCGTACAAGTTGGCCGGTGACGAACTCCTCGTCCTGCGCGTAGCCGGCCAGGGTCCGGTGGGCGATGGCGGCCTGCTCGGCCAACTCGACGCCGCGGCGCCGGGCGTTGCGCAGGGCTCCGACCAGGACGGTGGCCAGGAGCGCCGCGTTGAGGGTGTGGCCCATCGCGTCGGTCATCGAGAGGTGCAGGGTGTCGCGCTCGAGGCTGAAGTCGAAGGTGTCGCCCCCGACGTCGCCGGCCGGCTCCAGCCACCCGGCGAGCGTGAACTGGCCTGCCTCCAGGGTGTAGGAGCTGGGCAGCAGGCGGTGCTGGATCTCGGCCTCCAGCGACAGCGGCAGTGAGCGCTGACCCCATTCGTAGAGGTCGGTGAAGCGGCGGTTGGCGATCACGACGTAGGCCAACGCGTGGGCCGCGAGCGCGACGCCCGCGATGGTCTGCTCGTCGGGCGTCGCATCCACCATGAGCTCCAGGACGCCGACCGCCTCGCCGCGGCTGGTCACTGGCGCGAACAGGCGGGCGCCGTCGTCCTCGGTGACGATCTGGACCTTCTGCTCGGCCAGCGCACGCCCGTGCGGCGTGCCGCTCAACGGCACGGAGGCGCTGAGCTCGCGCCCGCGGGCCGCGGCGTTTCCGGCGCGGGGCCGATGGCTCAGGCGGATCAGCGACTGGCCGCTGTAGTCGGCGATGAGGAAGCTGACGTCGCGCGCGCCGAGCGCCTCGCTCAGAGCGTCGCCGACCACCTCTGCCGCCGCGACCGGCGGCGCAGCTTCGACCGCTCCCAGCAGCACGTTCAGGTTCAAGGGAGAGCGTCGCCGGTCTGTCACCGCTTGAGTGTCACCGATGTCGATGACCTCCGCGCGGGTCCTCCGGCTGATCATCGCCATCGCAGGCGGCGTGATCATCCACTCGCGGTCAACCCGATCCGGTGTTTCAGATCAAGTACACCAACTTGGCTTCCCTCGGTCGCGGCTGATGGTCGTCCCGGCGCTACTCCCGAAAGGCCCTGCTTTGCAGGGCATCACCGCTCGAACGTGCGCGTCAGCCGCGTCGCCATTCCGGCCGCATCGCGCGACAGCAGCAGTGCCTGGGCGCTGGGCGCTGACGCGAGCGTGTGGCGGACGCTCGTCGACAGCTTGATCGTCACCGGGAACTTCGCGCCGCCCTTCTGGTTGAAGCCCTTGCTGGCAAGGTTGTGGTGGTTGGCGCGGATCGTGGCTGTGCCCTCGCAGAGCCCGGCGGCCTTGGGGCAGTAGAGCACCAGCTTGGCGGTGCCCTCCTTCCGGTCCAGGTGCGCAGAGCGGATCTGCAGGGGCGACGGGTCGGAGGCGCCGTCGACCGTCGTGCTCGGCGGGGTCTGCGCGCCGGAGGGTGCCGGGGCGGTCGGAGCGGCCGGCGGCGCGATGGTCCCCGAGTTGCCGTAGAAGACGGGTGTCGCGACACGGACATCGTCGAAGAGCAGGCCGTGGCCGGCCAGCGCGGGCACAGCGGTGCTGCGCGTCTGGAACAGCAGTTCGTCGATCGCCGGCGGGGCGCGATGCTCGACCGAGCGGAAGTAGTCCTCCCAGGTCGTCGCGGTGATCGCCCTGTGGCCGTCGACCGCGACCCGCGCGACGTCGTTGCCGGCACCGTCGTTGAACTGCAGCGCGATCACCAGCAGATGCGGGTTGTTGCGAGACAGGCCCGTGGCGACGACGTGGTCGGCGAACGCGTTGTTGGTGTAGTCGGTCCAGATGACCTTCAGCCCGTCGGGCTCGTCGGTGATGCGGGCGTAGCCCATGCGCCCACCGCCCCCGTTGTCGGGCGACACGGCGACGTCGAGGCCCGGCTGCTGGGCCGGGGTTGCTGTGGTCGCCAGGTCGGCCGAGGCGAACCGCAGCGACGCGACGTAGCGCGTGCGCCGCACGCCGCCGGCCTTGCCGCCGTTGGCCGCGGCGCGCTCGCCGGCCCCGTCGATCACGTCCGCCGAGCGCGTCTGCTCGATCAGGCCGGGGCTCGTCACCGCGTTGGAGATCCGCAGGCTCTGGTCGCCGAAGAGGGCGTTCAGCGGCGACCCGGGCGGGTTGGCGACGATCTGGTGGTCCTGGCCGAGGGTGGCCTGGGTCCAGCCGTCGTGGCCGGTGAACGACTGCCCGGCGGTGAAGTCGGGCGGCTCGAAGAGCGTGCCGCGGACGTCGGCGTGAGCGGCGGCGGGGACGGCCATCGCGATCGCGCAGGCGGCGAGGGGGACGAGGCGGCGGGACATGGCGGGCTCCTTCATGGCGCTTGGATGGGGGTGACGCCGCTATCGGACTGATGCTCAGCACCTCAGGCTCGCTCGTCCGCTCTGCGCCGCTTCTGGTGATGTGGAGCCCAGACTAGAGGACGGCTTTCGCTCTGTGTTTCTGCTGATCGAAAACAGAGTAGACAAGGTCAGGAATGCTCTTCGTGCGTTAGTCCTGCGTCGGACCAGCGGCCCGCCGGGAGTGCGCGAGGCGCGGTCAGCCGTAGACGGCGCGCGCTCCGAGGATGTCGCCGCGTCCGAGGGTCCGCTGGCCGGTGTAGCCGAGCGTGGCCTGGAAGTGCATCGTCAGCTTGCCGCTGTCGTCGAGGTCGCTCAGGCCGATGCTGTGGCCGAACTCGTGCGCTCCGACGCCCTGGTAGTCGTAGGTGCCGGCCGAGCCCTTGTTGGACCACTTCACGCTCTTGGCGAAGCGGGTGTCGGTCTCGACCGACGTGTCCCCGGACCGCCAGATCCACGTGCAGGCGATCGCGGCCGACCCACACGAGCTCTTCGACAGGTTGGCCTTGTCGACGACGTTGTAGCCGTCCTGGACGCCGGCGTTCCGGGTCGTGCTGCCGTCGAAGGTGGTGGTGAAGTGGGTGGTGTCCTTGAAGCCCGAGCAGTCGGTCACGGTCTTGTCCCACTCCTCATGAGCCTTCTTCAGCGCGGTCCGGGTGCTGGTGCTCTCGCCGAAGCCCTTGGCGTTCCAGCGCCAGGCGTACCGATCGTCCGGCCATGCGCCGGGGCTCTCGGCATGCGTCTTGTCCTGGCAGGCCGAGACGGCCGCAGCGCCGGCGAACACGCTGCGCGACACCGCGAAGTGCGGATCGCGGCTCGCCGGCCCGAGCGTCCGCGGCAGCACGCTGGCCAGCAGCTTGCGCAGGGCGCGGTGGAAGACGGCGCGGTAGCGGACGTCACCGACCGGGTCGCCGTACGTGGGGGCGACGATCGACTTGCGCCGCACGATCACCGCGGGCAGGAGGTCCCGCCTGCCGCCGGTGTCGCGGATCGGCAGGACCGTCATGCCCAGCGTGGTGCGCCCCTGGGTGTCGCAGCGGGTGATCCGGTAGCCGCCGTCGGCGAGTGGCTCGGTGACCTCGCTGCCGTTCTCGATGTTCCGCCGGATGGTCAGCGCCACCAGCAGCCCGTGGGCGGGCAGGCACGGGCGGGCGGCTGTCCGGGCGGCTGGATCGACAGCGGGGCTGGCGCCGGCGGCGGGCCCGAGAGCGCCGGGCGCCACGAGGCAGGCCAGCAGGAATGCGGAGGTCAGCGGTCGTCGCATGGTCCGTGGGACCAGGATCGCCGATCGGCGGCGGCTGGTGATCACCCGAACGGGATGAACGACGCGGCCAGCGGGAAGTTCGCCGGCGCCACCGTCACGGAGGTGATCGTCGATCCAACGCTGTCGGTGCTGCAGTGCCTGACGACCGGAGTCTCTGACCTGACGGGCGTCGCGACCCTGACGGTCACCGGCATCTAGACGCCGCGTCGGATCGCCCGCCGGCGTCAGCGCAGCTGACGCAGCGCGAGGACCGTCGTCGCCAGGTCGTCCGGGTCGTCGAGGTCCAGGGCCGTGAGCTCGCGCGCGCGGCGCAGCCGGTGATCGAGCGTGTTGGGGTGGATGTGGAGGCGCTCCGCCGCGCTGCGGCGATCGCACCCGACCGACACGTAGGTGGCGACCGTCTCCAGCAGGTCGCCCCGCGACCGGCCGTTCTCGGGACCGAGCGGAGCGATCACCCGCTCGCGCAGATCGGCGGCGACCCGCGGCGCGTGGGCCAGCAGCAGGTCGAGGGCCAGCGCGCGCAGCGGGACGATGCCGACGCGACCACGGCGCAGCGCGATGTCGATGCCGTGCCGGACGTCGGCGAGGCTCTCGGCGAGCTCGTGGCGGCGGGCCTCGACGTCGACGACCGCGAGGGCGCCGGGCGGCAGCCCGCCCGGGGGCAGGGCGGTACCCGAGGCCGGGCGCGGCGCGGTGAGGCCGACGACACGATCGCCCTCGGTGACGGCCAGCACGCCCACGCCGCGCAGCGCCGCGGCCGCGCGCCCGTGCGACCGGCCGCCCTCCCCGGGGATCGCCATCGCGAACGCCACGAGGTCGTCGGCCGGCGAGAGGCCGATCTGCTCGGCGGTCTGGTGGTGGCCGGCGTCCAGCGCCGTGCCCGCGACGAGCGCGTCGAGCAGCGCGCGCAGGCGCCGCTCCCGCTCGGAGACGTGGTGCTCGCGCTCCTCCAGGTAGGCGGCGGCGACGGTGTCGGAGACCTGGTCGAGGTAGTCCATCACGAGCTCGGCGGCGCGCGGCAGCGTGTCGAGGTCCTCCGGCTCGGACGAGGCCACGATCACCCGCCAGGCCGCCGTACCGCCGCGCCGGTATGCGCGCAGGAGGTCCTCGAGCGGCATGCCCTCGCCCGCGCGGTTCTTGGCGGAGGCGCGAAAGACGTCGAAACGGTCGGGCGGCGGCGCGGCGCCGTCGGCCAGCCAGTCCAGGCAGAGGTCGACGTTCTCACGGATGATCCGCAGGATGTCGCCGCGGATGACCGAGTCGGGCAGGCGTGCGTAGCCCGGGATCTCGGTCCGGAACGTGCTCAGCATGATCTCCGCGAGACCGTCGCGGTCGATCCGCCCGGCGAGCCGGGCCAGCGGTGAGGCGGCGGTCCGAATCCCGACATTGTGACGGATCACCGCAAGTTTGGCACCGGTCTTCTCGTGCTGGACGCACCGCGATGGGACCCTTGGCGCCTGTCCCGAGTGCGCCACGTCGGCGTGCCCATATCCAGGAGAAGCTGTGTCCCATCGTCTCTCTGCCGCGGTCGCGTGCTCGGCCGCGGCGTTGCTGGCGGCCGCCGCGGGCGCGTCGTCGGCCTCCGCCGCGAGCGTCGCCCCGAAGGCCACGCTCGCGAGCTCCAGCCAATCGGCGCTGCTCGCCGCCCGCGGCGCGGTCGTGACCCTTCAGGCGCCGGCCGGAAGCGTCAACGCCGTCGCGCTCTACGCCGGCGACCACCGCGTGTCCGCGACGAGCCGCGTGGTCGCCCACCGCGCCAAGCGCGTGCGCCAGGTGCTGACGCTGACCGGCAACGGGACGGCGCTGCTGCGCCGCTGCACGGCCCGCACGCTCGAGGTCCGCATGACCGTCCGGCGTGGGTCGCGGACCACCACCGTGCGCGACCGCCGGAAGCTGGCGCTCGACGCCAAGCGCTGCCCGGCGCCCGCGCCGGCGCCGGCGCCCGCGAGGCCCGCGCCCGCGAGCCCCGCGCCGCAGCAGCCCGCGCCGCAGCAGCTCGCGCCGCCGGTGCCGTCCGTCCCGGACGCGCCCAAGGCCGATCCGGCGCTGTTCCAGGTCGGCACGGCGGTGGTCGACATCTCACCCGACAGGCCGATGTACGTCGGTGGGTACGGGTCGGGCTACATGGTCAACGGCGGCGTGCACGACCCGCTCCAGGTGCGGGCGTTCTTCGTCGGCCACGGCAAGCAGGCCGTGACGTTCGTCTCGGTCGACGCGCAGGGCTGGTTCGCCGCCTACCAGGCGCCGAACATCGGCGACGGCCAGGACGACGCCCGCCGCGAGGCCGCGGCCGATCTCGCCGCCGACGGCTACGAGGTGACCGCCGCGAACATCGTCGTGTCCTCCACGCACGACCACGCCGCGCCGACGATCATGGGCATCTGGGGTCACACCGACCCGGCCTACCTGCACCGCGTCAAGGAGGCCGCCGTGCAGGCGGTCGTCCAGGCGCAGGCCAACGCCCGCACGGCCCAGCTGTGGTCGGCGACCGGCACGATCCGCGGCCTGCTGTCCCAGGTCCAGGGCACCGACCAGATGGCCGGCTTCGCCGTCGACGACACGCTCCCGATCCTGTGGGCGCGCGAGCCCGGGACCGGCGCGACGCTCGGCCTCTACGCCGACGTGCCGGTCCACGCCGACCAGTACGACGCGACGGAGGCCGGCAACGACCAGTTCACGGCGGACTACCCCGGCTACGTGCGCGACCGGCTCGCCACGACGCTCGGCGGCACCGCGGTGATCGCGATGGGCACGCTCGGTCGCCAGGAGGGGATCGGCTCGGACCCGGACTACTCCGAGGTCTCCGAGCAGGGGCGCTTCGTGACCAACGCGCTGACCCGCGCCCTGAGCCACGCGCGCCGCATCACCGACACCACGCTGGCCGCGGCCAAGCAGTCGTTCTCGACCCCGGCCGAGAACACGGGCCTGCTCGCGGCGATGTCGTGCAACCACGTCGGCGGCCCGCTCGGCTGCCCCGGTCCGTTCACCGAGCCGGCCGGCAACGACGAGCAGGGCACGTGGGACTGGCGCGCCGTCGGCGGGATCTTCACGATCGACCGCTCGCTCGACGCGCCGTACTTCTCGTCCTCGCCGCCGCTGTCGCTCGGCACGTCGGCGACCGTCGCGCGCATCGGCGACCAGGTCTACGCGACCGCGCCGGGCGAGGCGTTCCCGGAGGTCACCGACGCGATCAAGCGCTCGTTCGCCACGTCCCCGGGCGTGCGCGACGTGCACGTCGTCGACCATGCCGGCGACCAGCTCGGCTACTACTGGGACGCGCGAACCGGCGTCTACCCGGCGGCCCAGCTCGCCCAGAGCGACTTCGCGAAGTTCAACGTGGGGTCGCAGCTCGCCCAGGACAACGTCGACGCGGCTCGTGACGCGGGCGACGCGCTCGGCCTCGATCCGACCGCGCAGTCGGCCTTCGCCGAGATCGACAACCCGAACGCGTTCTCGCAGCCGACGATCCAGTTCTACCCCGACCGGGTGGAGACCGACGATCCCGCGGTGAGCTTCTACGCGAGCGCCAAGAAGGCGCAGGCCGCCGGCGCCGCCTCGACGTCGATCGGCTCGACGGCGGGCACGCAGAACGACGGCCTCGTCAGCTGGGACTTCGACGACGGCACCGTCCAGGCGCTCGCCGGCGGGACCCGGTTCACGCACACGTTCCCCGGGCCCGGCGTCTACCGCGTCCAGGCGAGCGTCACCGACAACCTCGGCCAGACCTACCGCTGGACGCAGGCGGTCCGGATCGACGCGCCGCTGTCGGCGGGCGTCGACCAGACCACGGAAGCGGGCAAGAGGGTCCTGGCCGTGCACGCGGTCGGCGGCCAGCGCCTCGACGTCATCGCCGCCCACTGGACGTTCTCGGACGGCTCGAAGGCCGAGGGCGACAGCGTGACCGTCCCCGCCGGGGCCGACCACGCCACGGTGGACATCACCGACGGCGCCGACAACACGGCGACCGCCACGGTGGCCATCGGCTGACCCCCGGACGGCAAGGCCGCCGGCGAGCGATGTCGCCGGCGGCCTCCGTGCGTGTGGTGGGTCAGCAGTGGATGATCAGCGTGGTGAACGCGACGCAGCCGGCGCCGGCGCTGTCGTTGGCCGGGTTGGGGTCGGTGGGTGAGCTGGCGGTGCGGGTCGCGGTGGCGTGCAGGGGCAGGCCGATGGTCAGCAGCCTGAAGTTGGCCCTGAACGTGGCGTGCGCGGTGGCGCCGTTGGCGATCGCGCTGATCGGGCAGGACGCCCGGTGCGTGCTCGACGAGTACGTGCAGGTCGAGGACGTGATCGACGTCACCGCCGAGGGCAGCTGGGTCGTGATCGTCACCGCGCTGGCGTCGGCGGGACCGTTGTTGGTGACCGCCACGTCGTAGTTGACGCGCTTGAAGATCAGCCCCGACGCGGTCGCGGTCAGCCCGACGCCGAGATCGGCGGAGGGCGGCGTGGCGGAGGTGACCGTCAGCGACAGCGCGGAGTCGGTCGCCACCGTGGTGGTGCCGTCGCTGCTCCTGGTGAAGAACCCGCCATAGGCCGCGATCACGTCGCCGGGCGTCGCGGTGGCCGAGACGGTGAAGTCCGCGGTGCCGGTGACCGTCTGGCCGACGGTGGGCGGCGGGACGAGGCTCTGGAACTCGAACGGCGCGTTCGCGGGGTCGTAGTCGCAGAAGACGATGTCGCCCCCGCAGGTCCCCACCAGCGCCAGCTCGTCGAGGTTGGTCCCGGGGGCGTTGGTGTTGATGTTCGAGCCCATGGTGAACCCGGCGTCGCTGCCGACCGCGTCGCCGGCGGCGACGGTGTAGGAGAAGTCGAAGGTGACGGTCTGACCGGGCGTGGGCGTGGTGTCGTCGACGGTCAGGCTCAAGCCGTTGGGCCCGGTGACGGT